>JAJFFI010000240.1 GCA_021776755.1 Alphaproteobacteria bacterium
CGCATCTTGCCGAGCACGTCTTCCGCCGCATGGGCCACGGCTTCGAGGCGCGGCAGGCCGATGAAGCCGCAGGTCCCCTTGATCGTATGCGCCAGGCGAAAGATTCCGGCGAGCAGGTCCGGGTCGTCCGGCGTCTGCTCCAGAATAACGAGATCGTTGTCGAGCTGGGCCAGAGACTCATTGGTCTCGGCGAGAAACTCGGTAAGCAGTTCTTCGTCCATGCCCTCGGCCCGGTTAAGTCGCGGAAAAGCGCTCCGGTCCACATCGCCGCCAAAATCGATGCTGGCGGCAGTGCGTCCAAATATCGGACACAGAATGACTTTTAGACTTTAAGAAGCCGTAAACCCGCGCGCTACGAATGCGCCGGCTAACCCTCAGGCCGAAGGCGGAATCCGTGCGGCCAGAACGACGCAATCCTCGGCCGGCGCCTCGATTGCAAGTTTTGCGCCCGCCAGGTGCGCGAGGCGGCCCGTGAGGAATCCTTGCACATTGCGCGCGGTCACGTTCGAGGCGTCGTCGGGATCGAAACTCTCGGTCTCGATCCGGGCCGCCTCAATCTCGGCGTTGATCGACGCGCGCTCGCCCCGGGCGGTGACGAATATCTCGGTATCCTGCTCGCCGCCGGGCTCCAGTTTGACCGCGATGACGCCGCCTCGCGGCAGTGCCTCGACCCCCAGCATCACCATGTTGAGGATCAGCTTGGTCGCGTTATCCCCGACGCTCGCGCCGGGCGCGCCCTCGGGCCAGTCGATCTCGACCCGGGTGCCGTTATAGAGCTTGGTCGCAAGCTCGCGCATTTCGGCGACCGCATTCGCCGTGCCCGGCGAGAGGCCGAAGGCGACACGGAAATAGGACAGCCGCCGGCCGACTTCGCGCGCGCTGCTGGTGACGAGGTCCCGCGCCTCCGGGTCGTCGCCGATTTCGTCCAGCAGCTCCATGCCGTTGTTGATCGCCCCCACCGTGCCGGCGAGGTCGTGGCAGATGCGCGAGCAGAGCAATTGCGCGATGCGCAGATCAACGGAAACAGACATATAAATCCGTACCTTACAGTGCTTCTGGCGGCGGCCGGACTTTGCCGCCCCTTAACGCGCCCGTCCTAGCAGGATAGAGTCCGGCAGACAAGAATCCCCCGCGCGCGCAACCGCGAAGCCATTGATGTGACACAACACCTGCTCCCCGGCATGTACGTCCGCCACCCCGGCGAACCCGACTGGGGTCTCGGCCAGATTCAGTCCGCCATCGGCGACCGGGTGACGGTGAATTTCGAAAATGCGGGGAAGGTCCTCATCAATGCGGCCCAGGTGAGCCTGATCGAGGTCGACCCGGCGGCAGATTAGGTTGCCGCCAGCAACCGCTCGGCCTCCTCCAGATCGTCCGGCCGGTTGGTGTTGAAGAACGGATCGACCGGATCGGTTTCGAACTTCACCACCGCCAGCTTGTAGCGCGCGGTCCAGAGATCGACCTTGCGGATGTCCTCATCCGTCATCGCACGGCGGAGATCGGCGCGCAGCCGCACCGGCCACAGCCCGAACACCGGATGGTGCCGCCCGGCCGAGGCGGCGCAGGCCATGTCGGCGCCCTCTTCCTCGACGGCGGCGAGCAACCGTGCCACCAGATCCGCCGGAAAGAACGGCGCGTCGGTCGCGAAGGTCGCGATCCATTCCGCCACCGGTGTATTTTCCGCCGCCCACTCCATGCCCGTCAGCACACCGGCCAGCGGCCCGGCAAACCCGTCGATGACATCGGCTGCAATGGGCAGTCCGAAGGCGTCGAACCGCCGGGAGTCCCCATTGGCATTGAGCACGAGGCCGTCCGTCTGAGGTGCTGCCCGTTCAATGATGCGATCGAGAATTTGCCGCCCGCCAAGTTCGCGGAGGCACTTGTCGCCGCCCCCCATCCGCCGCGACTGCCCGCCCGCGAGCAGAACGCCGGTGACGCCGCTCAACGGTCAGGCCGTATCATCGGCAACGCTTGCCTTGCGCTGCAGGTGTTTGGGTTCCTCGGCAACGCCGCTGCCGTCGTCGTCGTAGTCGATGCGGTCCGCACCCGCGAGCGCCACGAAGCGGCGGCCCCGGGCGCGGCCGATCAGCGTCAGGTTGGCCTTTCGCGCAAGCTCGACGCCCCAGACGGTAAAGCCCGAGCGCGAGATCAGGATGGGAATGCCCATCTGCACCGTCTTGATGACCATTTCGGAGGTCAGGCGTCCGGTGGTGTAGAAAATCTTGCCTTCGGGCCCGATGCCGTGGCGGTGCATGTAGCCCGCGATCTTGTCGATCGCGTTGTGCCGCCCGACGTCCTCCATATAGACCAGCGGCCGGTCTTCCTCGCAGAGCACGCAGCCGTGGATCGCGCCCGCTTCAAGATAGAGGCTCGGCGCGGTGTTGATCTTCTTGGTCAGCGCATAGAGCCAGGATGTCTTCAGCACCGCGTCGGCAGGCAGCGCGATTTCGTCGAATTTCTCCATCACGTCGCCGAACACGGTGCCCTGCGCGCAGCCCGACGTGCGGACTTTCTTTTGCAGCTTTTCCTCGTAGTCGGTCTCGCGCTCGGTCCGCACCACGACGACCTCGAGCTCGTCGTCATAGTCGATCGAGGTGATCACGTCATCGGCGTGCAGCATGTTCTGGTTCAGCAGAAATCCGACCGCCAGATAGTCCGGATAGTCGCCGACCGTCATCATGGTGACGATCTCCTGGCGATTGAGAAACAGCGTCAGCGGCCGTTCGACAACCACCGAGGTCTCGACCGCCTGCCCTTCCTGGTCGACCCCCGATACTCGCGCCGTCAGCCGCGGGTCCTTCGGGTCTGGCATCAGCAGGAATTCGCGTTTCTTGCTCATCAAGCGAGTATGGGATCAGCCCTGCCCTTCGGCAAGCCGTGTAATTTTGCCGGCAAAGAGGATTGAAATATGCTATCCTCCATACAATTTATATGGCGAATAGTTCGGGGTACATCATGCAGAAAGCCCAGGTTTTCCTGCGCGAGGATCAAAAGTCCGACCTTGAGGCGATTGCCAAACGCACAGGCCGGAAGCAGAGCGAGCTGATCCGGAGCGGCGTCGATCTTGTGATTGAGCAGGAGAAAACGCGCAGTGACTGGCGGGCGGGTTTCCGCCAGGCGGCCGGTATCTGGCGTGATCGCGATGACATCCCCGAGCTGATGGCCGAAACGCGGGCGCAGTTGAGGGCGCGCGACAAGCGCCACGGATCTTGAGTACCGTTCTCCTCGATACCTGTGTTCTTATCGATTATCTCCGGCGCGATGACGGAGCAATTCAGTTCGTGGAATCGTTCGCGGACAGGCCCGCGCTCTCGGTCCTGTCCGTGGCAGAGATTCAGTCTGGCATCAGAGACAGCGAGGTCGAGTTGGCCAGCGTCCTGTTCGCTTCGGCAAACGTCTTGCCGGTCAATACGCGGACCGCGACGATAGCGGGCGATTTGCGGCGGCAGTACATGCGGTCACACGGCTTTGATCTGGCGGACGCTCTGATCGCCGCCACGGCTATCGAGGCCGATCTGCCGTTAGCGACGCTAAACCTGAAACACTTTTCCATGTTTCCCGGGCTTGAACGCCCGTACTGATCACCGCCACCGCCGCCGCCTTACCCCGAGACTCCGGGCATCGAGCGCCACAGCCTTGACCAGCGCGTGAACCGGGGTGCCCGGCGTGAGGCCGAGGTCGGCGACGGATTTCCGGGTGATGCGGGACCAGAGCGAGACCGGCGTGGCGCCGCCCTCAAGCTCGATCCGGATGTCGAGCACCGGGGCGCCCTCCCCCGCGCCGATCTCGGCGACCGTGCCGGGGAAAACGTTCAGGATGCTGATGTCCTTCGGTCGGGAGAGCGCGATCGAGACGTCGCGGGCGCGGATGTGGGCCCGGAGCGTGTGACCCGCGGGCGCATCGATCAGCGGGACGCGCAGCTCGCCGCCTGTGAAGCTCAGCACGCTCAGGCCGTCACCCGCATCATGCCGTGCGACGGTTGCCTCGATCACCGTCCCGGCCTCATAGCGTCCGATGGCGGGCTGCAGGTCGAGCCTCGAAAGCACGTCCTCGACTGGCCCCTGGGCCACGACCGCACCGTCGGAGAGCAGCACGACCGAATCCGATAGCCGCACAACTTCCTCGTAGGCGTGGCTCACATAAAGGATCGGGATTTTGAAATCGTCGCGGAGCGCCTCGATCATCGGCAGGATATCCGCCTTCCGCCCGGCGT
The DNA here is from genome assembly GCA_021776755.1 of Alphaproteobacteria bacterium. GTDB lineage: Bacteria > Pseudomonadota > Alphaproteobacteria > JAJFFI01 > JAJFFI01 > JAJFFI01. Next base: position 4,214 of record JAJFFI010000240.1, read on the forward strand.
CGAGGGAGGCCAGCGGCTCGTCCATCAGCAGCATGTCGGGGTCCGACAGCAGCGCCCGGCCAATGGCAACACGCTGCGCCTCGCCCCCCGAGAGCGACGCCGGCTTTCGGTCCAGCAGGTCGCCGATGCCCAGCACGTCGACCACCCGGTCGAATCCGGCCCCGGCCTCCTGCGCCCGCTGCGCGCCATAGGTCAGATTGCGACGGACACTGAGGTGCGGGAACAGCCGTCCGTCCTGGAAGACGCAGCCCGTCCGCCGCGCCTCGGGCTTGAGGTCGATGCCGATCGAGCGGTCCACGAGCACGACCTCGTCCATCAGGATGCGGCCCTCGTCCGGGCGGCGGAGACCCGCGATCATTTCGATGATAGTGGATTTGCCCGCACCGGAGCGCCCGAAGAGCGTCGTGATCTC
>JAJFFI010000025.1 GCA_021776755.1 Alphaproteobacteria bacterium
CATGCGCGGCTATTTCGCACTCGTCACGCGCCGAAACAGTGAAAACCCGGCACACGCATCCCAGGTTGAGGTCCCGGAACTCAACGGCTGCCGCTTCACGGCGGCCTCGGTCGAGGACGGCCTGGCCAGCGCCGGCCGGGCGCTCGACTGCTATGCGGCCGAACGCGCCCGCCAGGGCCTGACCATGCCCCCGACCCGCGCCTCCTGGCTGCTGGCGGCCGAGGCCGACCGGTTCGACGCGCTGGCCGCCGCCTGCATCACGCCCTCAAGCGGCGCACGTACGCCGCAAAACCCGGCAGGCACCAAGGCCGAGGTCGTAACTCTCGCCCGCCGCGTCCAGATGCCCCGGCGTGCACGCCGCCAATCGGGTGTTGCGTAAGCCCGTTTCATACTTTCCGAAAAATGGCTCACCCTGAGGAGCCGCCAAAGGCGGCGTCTCTAAGGGTTCGTGTGCCGGTTTCCATCCTCCGAGACGGCGCTTCGCGCCGCCTCAGGAGGGGCAACTGAATTACGCCTGCCGGGTCGCCGCGTACCGCCGTTCGACCGCGTCCCAGATCCGGCCTTCGAGGTTGGCGTCGTCGTACCGGTCGATTTCCTGCAGACCCGTCGGCGACGTGACGTTGATTTCGGTCAGCCAGTCGCCGATCACGTCGATACCGACGAAAATCAGGCCCTGTTCGCGCAGCACCGGGCCGATCTCGGCGCAGATCGCCTGTTCCCGCGCATTCAGTTCCGATTTGAGCGCCTTTCCGCCGGCATGCATATTGGCCCGCGCATCGCCTTCGGGCGGAATGCGGTTGATGGCCCCTGCGGGCTCGCCGTCGATCAGGATGATGCGTTTGTCGCCCTTGCGGATCTCCGGCAGGTATTTCTGCACGATCACCGGCTCTCGCGACATCGCCGTGAACATTTCCAGCAGCGCGCCCAGGTTCTCGTCCGCGGGCGGGATGTGAAAAACACCCGCACCTCCGTTACCGAACAAGGGCTTGACGATGATATCTTCATGTTTTGCGCGAAACGTCTTCACGTCCGCCATGCTGCAGGTGATCAGCGTCGGCGGCATCAGCCCGGGAAATTTCGCGACGAACAGTTTTTCCGGCGCATTCCGCACATTCGCCGGGTCGTTCACAACGAGGGTTTTCGGGTGAATGTGCTCCAGCAGGTGCGTTGCCGTGATGTAGGCCATGTCGAACGGGGGGTCCTGGCGCATCAGCACCACGTCCATCGTCGATAAATCCAGCATTTTCGCGGTTCCGAGGGTAAAATGGTTGCCCTTCTCGCGGCGCACCTCGAGCGGCTGGGCCAGTGCGCGCACAACGCCGTCCTCGAAACTGAGGTCTGAGACCAGATAGTGCCAGAGCGTGTGGCCCCTGTTCCGTGCCTCGAGTGCCAGAACGAAGGTGCTGTCGGCGTCGATGTTGACGGCCGAGATGTGATCCATCTGGATCGCGACGTTCAGGCTCAAGGGCTGGCTCCGGAAAGGCGGGACGAGAGCGGAGTATAAGGCGCGGGGGGAGACCGGCAAGCCTCCGGCGGCAACGGATCAGTTGATCTGGGTCTTCAGTTCCTGCAGCAGGGCCGCCGCCTCGTGGCAGTTCGGGTGCTCGCCGTGGCTGAGCTTGAGGAACGACTCGAACGCGTGGATCGCGGCCGACGGGTTGCCGAGCCGCGCCTCGAGCAGTCCTTCCTCGTGCCAGAGCCCGTGATCGCCCGGCGCGAACAGCTGCATCGTGCGCACGACTTTCACCGCGCCGTCGAAATCCTCACCCCGGATCATGCGGAACTTCAGGTTGTTCTGCAGCCGCGCGAGGATGTCGCGGTCGGGGATCGGCTCGTAGAAGGCCGGGCGCAGTTCCGCGTCCTCGCCGAGCGCCGATTTGCAAAGCTCGCGCAGGCGCCGGGCGGTGCAGATCGCGCCCTTGTTGAACGGATCGATCAGGGCCCGCGCGCCACCGATATCGAGCTGCACCAGGAAATGCCCCGGGAAATTGACCCCCCGCGCCGGCCAGCCGAGGGCGCGGGCGGAATGGATATAGAGAATGCCGAGCGTGATCGGCATGCCCTTCCGCCGGTCGATGACGCGCATCAGGTTGGCATTCTGCAGGTCGTCATAAGTCAGGCTGTCGCCCTCGAACCCCTGACTCTCATAAAGGAGCGTGTTCAGCAGTTCGGATCCGGCGTCGAGGGCCACGGTTTCGGGCCCGGTATCCGCGAGAAGCGCGCGGGCGTCCCTGCCGAGGGTGCGGAGAAACTGCCGGTAACGATCGAAGGAAACCCGCGGCCGGTCGAGTGCTGCCAGCACCAGCGCAATTTCGGCGAGATCGATCGCGTCGTCACTCAGCCCGCCCACGTCCCGGAGCACGGCTTCCGCCGTTTCCCGGTCCAGAACCGCCAAGCCAGCGAGCGCTTCGGTTTGGGCCATGCGGGTATTCTGACTCCTAATTTGCGGATCTGCCAAGGGCCATGCCGTTTTCCAGCCCCACTACCACGCCCCTTCGATGTGCTCGGGCAGGCGGCGCGGCGCGATCAGCATGGCATCGTAGCGGACTGAAAGCGTCGCCAGCTGCGGGCGGCCGGACAGCAGCCAGGCCGCCGCCCGCTCGATCCGCAGGCGCTGATGCGGCGAGATGGCATCGGCCGCGTCGTCCCGTTGCGCCCGCGCCTTCACCTCGATCACGGCAAGCACCTGACCGCGCCGGGCCACGATGTCGAGCTCGCCCAGCGGCGTCTTCAGGCGGCGCGCGACGATGCGATAACCCCGCAGCCGCAGATGCCAGACACAGAGCGCTTCGGCCCTGTGCCCGAGACGGAAGGCCGCGATCCGCTTGCGGCTGGGCGGGTGTTTGGCCACGGGCCGGGCTCTCAGTCCCTGCCCGACAGCGCGAGCGCCCGGGCATAGACCTTGCGCCGGGGCAGCCCGGTCGCGCCGGCCACCAGATCGGCCGCATCCCGCACCGAGCCGGATTTCAGCGCGGTTTCGAGCCGGCTGTCGATCTCGGCGTCGCTCAATGCCGCCGCGTCCTCGCGGGCGCCTTCGATCAGCACGACGATCTCGCCCCGGGGTGCACCGCGCTCGGCGAACTGCGCGGCAAGGACCGCCAGATCGTCGCGCAGCACCTCTTCGTGGAGCTTGGTCAGCTCGCGCGCGACCGCCGCCGGGCGCGGGCCCAGCACGCCCGCGGCGTCCGCCAGCATCGCGCCGAGCCGCTTGGCCGATTCGTAGATCACCAGCGTTGCCGGAACGCCCGCGAGATCGGCCAGCGCGCGCTTGCGGGCGGCGGATTTCGGCGGCAGGAAGCCCGCGAACAGGAACCGGTCGGTCGCGAGCCCCGCCACGGCAAGTCCGGCCAGCAGGGCCGATGCGCCGGGCGCCGTTCGCACCGTCACGCCGGCGTTGCGGGCGTCCTGCACGATCTTCAGGCCGGGGTCGGAGACCAGCGGCGTCCCGGCGTCCGAGACCAGTGCCAGCGTCGCTCCCCTGGCGAGGCGAGCGAGCAGGCCTGGGCGTACTTTCGCGGCATTGTGGTCGTGATAGGCGATCATCTTCGTCGCAATCCCGTGCATCGCCAGCAGGCGCCCGGTCACCCGCGTGTCCTCGCAGAGCACCGCGTCGGCGCGGCACAGGACGTCGATTGCGCGGAGCGTGATATCGCCCAGATTGCCGATCGGCGTCGCGACGATCCACAGCCCCGGTTCCACCGGATTGGGCGTCCAGCCTGTTTTTCCGTCTCCGGCACTCGCATCGGCCATCGTTTCGACCCGTTTGAAAGGCAATCCTGAACTTAAAGGAAGTTAGTGCGCGTTCGGTTCAGTCGGCTATTGTACGGCATATCGTTGTCCACGTGGCTGTACCCGGTTCCGCGTCCGGACCGCAAACCACAATAACAAGGCCCTCACAGGGAGGCTGCCCGTGCCTGAATTCACTGAACCCGCAACCGTGCGCCGCAAAAGTGGCGTTTCCCGCCGCCTGTTCTCCGTCGCGGTCGCGTTTGGCCTCGCAACGGCGCTTGTCGCCTGCGGCTCGAAACGCTCCGCCCCACCGCCGCAGACCTCCGCCCCGCCGCCCAAGACCGCGCCCACCAAGGCCCCGCCGCAAGTGCAGGCGGTTCCCAAGGTCGCACTCCTCGTGCCGTTGTCCGGTCAGCATGCAGCGCTCGGAAAGGCGCTGCTGAATGCGGCTGAGCTGGCGGTTCAGGAAGTTGCGAGCAAAGACTTCGTGCTTCTGCCGAAGGATACCGGCGGCACCCCCGGCGGTGCGGCGGCTGCCGCCGAAGCCGCGCTGAATGAAGGTGCGGGTCT
>JAJFFI010000241.1 GCA_021776755.1 Alphaproteobacteria bacterium
CCGCATCGAGCAGTCCCTGGTTTTGCATCATCTCGGCGTACCACTTGGTCGAAAAGCCCGCCCAGACGGTGACGAGCTTCGATTCGTTGAAGCTGAAAATGATGAGCAGCGCGATCGGCAGATAGAGAAACAGCATCCCGAGGATGAGCGCCGTGCCGGTGAACCAGGTGAGGCCGCTTCGCATCGCAGCCCCTATCCGTCCCGCTCGGCGAGCCGTGCCTGGTGGCGCTGGAACAGCACGATCGGGATCACGAGCACGAGCAGCAGGATGACGGCCACCGCCGATGACAGCGGCCAGTCGCGGTTCGAGAAAAACTCGACCCAGAGCGTCTTGCCGATCATGAGCGTTTCCGAACCTCCAAGGAGGTCTGGAATGACGAATTCGCCCACCGCCGGGATGAAAACCAGGAAGCAGCCCGCGATGATACCCGGCAGCGAGAGCGGCACGGTGATGAGCCAGAAGGCCTTCAGCGGGTGACAGCCCAGATCGGAGGCTGCCTCGAGCAGGCTCCGGTCCATCTTCTCGAGGCTCGCATAGAGTGGCAGCACCATGAACGGCAGATAGGAATAGACGATGCCGATATAGACCGCGACGTTGGTGTTGAGGATCGTCAACGGCGCGTCGATCATGCCGATGCTTTCGAGCGCCAGGTTGAGCAGCCCTTCTTTTTTGAGAATGCCGATCCAGGCGTAGACCCGGATCAGGAATGAGGTCCAGAACGGCAGGATCACGAGCATCAGGAGGGCGGCCCGCCACTGCACCGGCGCGCGGGCCATGCCGTAGGCGATGGGATAGCCGACGAGCAGCGTGATGATCGTCGAGAGCCCCGCGATCTGCATACTGCTGAAATAGGACCGCCAGTAGAGCGCGTCCTGGGTCAGCAGGGCATAGTTCTCAAGATCGATCCCACCCTTGAACGTGAACGGCGGAATTGCGAGAGCGATGTCGCCGAGACTGATCACAAGCACGATGAGAAACGGCGCGAGGAAAAACAGCAGCAGCCAGAGGTACGGCACCGCGATGACGGGTGCGCGGCTCCCCAGGATACGGGCGAAAAGCCCCTGCCCGGTTTTTTCAGGCTTGGTGCCGGAAGAAGCCATTACGCGCTGAGCACGACGGCGTCGCCCGGCCGCCAGGTCATATGGACGGTGTCTTCCCAGCTGATGGCGCGGGCCTGGGCACGGGTGCGGTTGGTCTGGGCGACAGTGACCATCTTTCCGCTGGCGAGCTTCACGTGGAAGATCGAGTGGCTGCCGAGATAGCCGATATCCCAGACTTCGCCGGTCATGCAGTTGGCCTTCGCGTCCTTCGGTTTGTCATGGGAGATCGAGAGCTTCTCGGGCCGGACCGCGACCCAGACCGAGCCTGACGGATCGTGGCTCGCGTCTTCCTGGGCGGGCGTCGGCGTTGCCTCGATGGGGCAGCCGGCCTCGGGACTCTCGATGCGCAGCATGTCGGGCGTGGTCTCGGCGACCTTGCCCTCGAAGACATTCACATCGCCGATGAATTCAGCGACGTAACGGGAGCCCGGCGCTTCATAAATGTCGGTCGGGGTCGAGGTCTGGACGATCCGGCCGTGGTCCATCACCGCGATCCGGTGCGACATCGTCATCGCCTCTTCCTGGTCGTGGGTCACGATGATGAAGGTGATGCCGACCTGCTCCTGGATGTTGACCAGTTCGAATTGCGTTTCCTCGCGGAGTTTCTTGTCGAGCGCGCCCAGGGGTTCATCGAGCAAAAGCGTTTTCGGCCGTTTGACAAGGCTTCGGGCGAGCGCGACACGCTGCTTCTGCCCGCCCGAAAGCTGGTGCGGTTTGCGGCTCCGGAACTGGCCGAGATGGACAAGATTGATGACGTCGTCGACGCGCTGGGCAACTTCGTCTTTCGGCAATCCGTCCTGTTCGAGGCCGAAGGCGATGTTCTTCTCCACCGTCATGTGCGGGAACAGCGCGTAGGACTGGAACATCATGTTGACCGGGCGCCGGTGCGGCGGCACCCGCGAGACGTCCTGGCCCGCGATCAGGATGCTTCCCTCGGAGGGCGCCTCGAAACCCGCGAGCATGCGGAGGATCGTGGTCTTGCCGCAACCCGACGGTCCCAGCAGCGAGAAGAATTCGCCCTCGAAGATATTGAGCGTGAGGTTGTCGACGGCGGTGAAGTCGCCGAACCGCTTGGTCACACCGTCAAGACGGACATGCGGCACCGCTGCGGGATCTTCCCAAGGGGCCCAGCCCGCAGAGGCGGGCCCTTTGGTGGCTTTTTCGGAGCTCGCCATTTGGGCGGGATCGGGCAGCCGGCGCAGGCTCCCTTGCGGGCGCCCGCGCCGTTGCCGCGGCCCCTACTGGCCGGTTTTGACCCGGGTCCAGGCGCGGGTTACCACGCGCTGCACCTTCGGTTCATAGGCGGTGGTCGTATAAAGTTTCTCGAGTACTTCCTCGCTCGGATAGACCGCCGGATCCTCCATCACTTCCTTTTCAAGAAGCTCCTGGGAGGCCTTGTTGCCGTTGGCATAGAAGACATAGTTCGACGCCTTCGCGATGACGTCGGGGCGCATCATGTAGTCGATGAACTTGTGCGCGTTCTCGGGGTGCGGCGCGTCCTTCGGAATTGCCAGCATGTCGAACCACATCAGCGCGCCCTCTTTCGGAATCGCATACTCGACGCTGAATTCCTTTTTCGCCTCGGCCGCGCGGTCGCGTGCCTGGAAGATGTCGCCGGACCAGCCGACGGCAATGCAGATGTCGCCATTGGCGAGCGCGTTGATGTATTCGGACGAATGAAACTTCTGAATGTTCGGGCGAACCTTCATCAAAAGCTCTTCGGCCTTCTTGATCTTCTCCGGGTCCTTGCTGTCCGGGTCCTCGCCCAGATAGCGCAGCGCCGCCGGAATGATTTCAGCCGGGGCATCAAGCACATGGATGCCGCAGTCCTTGAACTTCGAAACCACGTCCGGGTCGAAGATCATCGCCCAGCTGTCGGTCGGCGCATCCGGCATGCGCTCCTTGATCGCCTCGACGTTGTAACCGATGCCGGTCGTGCCCCACATGTAATTGACTGAATGTGCCCCGCCCGGGTCGTAGACCTCGGTCCGCTTCTGCACCACGTCCCACATGTTCTTGAGGTTCGGGAGTTTCGCCTTGTCGAGCTTCTGGAAGACGCCGGCCTGGATCTGGCGTGACATGAAGCCCGCGCTCGGCACCACTACGTCGTAGCCGGTCTTGCCGGCGAGCAGCTTGGTCTCGAGGATCTCGTTCGAGTCGAAGGTGTCATAGACGACCTTGATCCCGGTTTCCTTTTCGAAATCCTTGAGGACTTCCTCGTCGATATAGTCCGACCAGTTGTAGACCCGGACGACTTTCTCCTCGTCGGCGCGTGCCGGCAAACCTGCCATCGCCGCCATTGAAATGGCGGCCGCGGCGGCTGTTGCCAGTAGCTTTGTAGTGGCTTTCATTACGTCTCCCTCCTGTGGGCGCCCGGTTCGGCGCTTTTCGGTTTTTTGGCCCGCGGATACCTCGCGGGCGGTAATCGACTGAATGCAATTGAGCCTCTGGTACGAGGCCCTGTCAATCGGGCTTTCATTCGGATTTTCAATCACCCGTCGAGATCGGCCGCAGTGCGGTCGAGAGCGCTCCCGGCGAGCTTGACGATTTCGTCAACCTGACCCCGGGACACGATGAAGGGCGGTGCAAGCACCATGGTCTCGCCGCAGGCCCGCATGACGAGCCCGAGGTCCATGCAATGGTCGCGGCAAACGCTGCCCGCGCCGAGCTTCTTGTCGAAGCGTTCAAGCGTCTTGCGGTCGGCGACCAGTTCGATCGCGCCGAGGAGCCCGATGCTGCGGACCTCCCCGACGATCGGATGATCGCCAAGCGTCGCGAGGCGCTCGGCGAAATACGGCCCGATATCGTCGGCGACCCGTGCGACCAGGTTCTCGCGCTCGATGATGTCGAGATTGGCCAGTGCCACGGCGGCCGCCGCCGGATGGCCCGAATAGGTGAAGCCGTGGACAAACTCGCCGCCCTTGTCGAAGACGGGTTTGGCGACCCGGTCGGATACCGCGACCGCGCCGAGCGGCAGATACCCCGAGGTGATGCCCTTGGCCATCGGAATGAGATCGGGTTCGATCCCGAACTGCTCGAACCCGAACCATGTGCCGGTGCGCCCGAAACCGCAGATTACCTCGTCGGCGATCAGCAGGATGCCGTGCTTCTTGCAGATGCGGTTGATCTCAGGCCAATAGGTCTCGGGCGGGATGATGACACCCCCTGCTCCCTGCACCGGCTCGCCGATGAACGCTGCGACGTTTTCGGCGCCGAGTTCAGTGATTTTCTCGTCGAGCGCCCGGGCAGCTTTCTTGCCGAACGCGGCCGGGTCCATGTCGCGCCCTTCGCCGAACCAGTAGGGCTGCATGATGTGCTCGAACCCGTCGAGCAGCCCCGCCTGGTCGTGCATCGGCGACATCCCGCCCATGCTGGACGCCGCCAGGGTGGAGCCGTGATAGCCGTTCTCGCGGCCGATGATGATGCGCCGGTCGGGCTCGCCCTCTAGCGCCCAGTAGTGGCGGACGAGACGCGCGATCGTGTCGTTCGCTTCCGAGCCTGAATTGACGAAGAACACGCGGTTGAAGCGCTCGGGCAGCAGGTCCGAGATGCGGGCGGCCAAGTGGATCGCCGGCGGCGTCGCGGTCTTGAAGAAGGTGTTGTAGTAGGGCAGCTCCAGCATCTGCGAATAGGCGGCGTCGGCGAGCTCCTTCCGCCCATAGCCGACATTGACGCACCAGAGTCCCGACATGCCGTCGATATAGGTCTGGCCCTTGGCGTCCCAGAGTTCGACCCCGTCGGCGCGGGTAATGACGCGGACGCCGCCCCCTTCGCCGAGCGCCTTGGTATCGGTGAAGGGATGCCAGTGATGCGCGCCGTCGAGAGCGTTGAGCGCGTCGTGATCGTGGAGATTTGAAAGTGCGGACATCGTGTACTTCCTCGGTTCCGGTTGACGGGGCCGGGATGCGACATCCCGGGCCATGCGGTTCGAAGAAGCGGTCCTACGGATTATAGCCGATGCGCGCGCACAGGATGAGCAGCTCGTCCCACCGGCTCTGGGCGAGGCTCTGGAAGTCGTGAATGACGGTTGCGCCGGTCATGCCCTGAAGATGCCACGTTCCAGGTCTTTTTCGCAATGGGGTGCAGTCACACGTTGAGCAGCAGGTTCTCGCGCTCCCAGGAACTGATGACCTTCTGGTACTGCCCGATCTCGTGGTTCTTGACAGTTGCCAGCGCCTGCACGAAGCGTTCGCCTAGCGCATGTTTCAGCGGCTTTGCGTGATTGAGCCGGTTGAGCGCGTCTGAGAGATGTTGCGGCAGGCCGTGGGCATAGCGATAGGCGCTGCCTTCGACCGGCTTGCCGGGTTTGATCTTGTCCACCATGCCGACATAGCCGCAGGCGAGCGACGCGGCGATCGCGAGATACGGATTGGCGTCGGCTCCCGACACACGATTCTCGACCCGCCGGTTGCTCGGACCCGAATGCGGTACCCGCAGCCCGACGGTGCGGTTGTCGTGGCCCCAATGGGTGTTGATCGGCGCATCCAAATCCGGCACCAGCCGGCGGTAGGAATTCACATTTGGCGCGAACATCGGCATCGCCGCGACCATGTGTTTTTGCAGCCCACCGATATGGTGATTGAACAGCGCCGTGTTCTTGCCGCTCCGGGTCGCGAACAGATTGCGCCCCGTCTTGGCGTCGACCACCGACTGATGAATATGCATCGACGAACCCGGCTCGTCCTCATGGGGCTTTGCCATGAAGGTCGCGTAGACATCGTGTCTGAGCGCCGCCTGCCGGACCGCGCGCTTGAACAGGAACACCTGGTCGGCAAGGTCCAGCGGGTCGCCGTGGTTGAAATTGATCTCGAACTGCGCCGCCCCCGCCTCATGGGCCAATGTATCGATATCGATATTCATGGCTTCGCAATATTTATAGATATCCTCGGTAACCGGATCGAACTCGTTCGCGGCCTCGATGCCGTAGGCTTGGCGTCCGGATTCCTCGCGGCCCGACATCCCGACCGGCCGTTCGAGCGGCAGGTCTGGGTTGGTGTTGACCTTGACGAAAAAGAACTCGAGCTCGGGGGCGACAATCGGCCGCCAGCCCTTCTCTGCGTATAGCTCGATGATCCGGCGCAGCACATGGCGCGGCGAGATATCGACCGGCCTGCCATCGTCATAAACCGCGTCGCAGATCACGATGGCGGTTGCCTCCTCGTACCACGGCACAATGCGAACCGACGCAGGATCGGGCTCAAGATGGATATCCGGCACAGCCTCGTCGCTGACGTTGTCCTCGTCCGGATAATCCCCGGTGACGGTCTGCATGAAAACGATCTCGGGAATGCGCAGGCCGTGGCTCGCATAGGCGTCGATGAACTTGCCGCCCGGGAGGATTTTGCCGCGGGCGATGCCCGAGATATCCGGGACGACACATTCGACGTCTTCGATGGCGCGCGAGGTGATCCAGGCGGAGAGATCCGGGTCGGCTTTCATGACTTGGCCTGTTTTGTTTCGATGGCCGCCACGGTACTCCGGCGGAGCTGCCGCGCCCACCCCTTCCCGGCGCCGGGCAATCGGAACGCGGCTTGACGGAGACATGAAACTGCCGAAAGACTGCGCCCGATGTCCGGCCCGGCAAATGGGCCGCTCGCAACCGGGAGCTTTGTGCCTTTCATGCCTGACCAGAATATTGCCTCGGAAATCGATGCGTTTCTTGCCGCTCACCCGGATGTGCAGGCAGTTGACCTGTTGCTCCCCGATATGTGCGGTGTCCTGCGCGGAAAGCAGGTCGGGCGGGACGCGGTCCCGAAACTGCCCGAGGGCGATGTCCGGCTGGCCGGCACGGTCTATCTGACGGACGCGACCGGGCAGAATGCCCCCTCCCTCGAGCTCTCTGGCGGCGGGGCGGATCCTGACTATTTCTGCCATCCGGTGCCGGGCTCGCTGAAGCCCGTGCCCTGGGCCAACCGGCCAACGGGACAGGTGCTCGCGTCAATGAAAGATGCGGAGGGCACACCCTTCTTCGCCGATCCGCGGAATGTCCTGGCCGACGCGATAAAACCATTTATGGACATGGGCTTGACGCCGGTTATTGCAATCGAGCTTGAATTCTATCTGCTGCAAGCCGGGAGCGACGACAAGCCGCGGCCGGCGAAGGTCCCCCGCATCGGCCTGATGCAGTCCGGGGTCGAGGTCTACAGCGTCGAGGCGCTCCATGATTTCGAGGACTGTCTCGGCGATATGGCTGAGGCCTGCCGCGTCCAGGGCATTCCGGCGGACACGGCGATCAAGGAGTACGCCCCGGGCCAGTTCGAGATCAATCTGCACCATGGCCCCGACCCCGTCGCCGCCTGCGACCACGCAGTGCTGCTGAAACGCGTCGTCAAGGGCGTCGCACGCGCCCACGGCATGATCGGAAGTTTCATGGCCAAGCCCTTCGAAAAGGCCTCGGGCTCGGGCATGCATCTCCACGTGAGCCTGATCGACCGCGACGGCAACAACGTGCTGGCCGGTGACACCCCGGCCGAGGAAGGCCTGATGATCGGCGACAAGCTGCGCCATGCGGTCGGCGGCATGATGGCGATGCTGCCGGAAAGCTTCGCGCTGTTTGCGCCCAACGCGAATTC
>JAJFFI010000242.1 GCA_021776755.1 Alphaproteobacteria bacterium
TCCGCGATCTGGATCGCGGGCTCGCCGACACCCGAGGCGAGATCGAGCACGTTCTGGCCGGGCTCGATGCGGGCGGCCTCGATCAGCGGCCGGTTAAGATTGGCGGCCACTTCGGCGATCTCGTCCGCGCGCCGGTCCCAGTATTTGCCCTTGGCGGCCCATTCCTCGTGAATGCGCCGCTTTTCAGCTGAACTGTCTGAAGTATTTGCTCCGGGATCCGGCATTCAATTTTTCCTGTGGAAGCGGCCGGTCTCGCCGCTGGAGCCTGACCGGCCTTTAACGTCCGTTAACTGTCATTCGGGCATATTCGGCATCATGACCGATGATGCAAGCGACGTCTCCGGCCCGTGGTCCGGCATTGACGAAGGTGCGCCTGAAAGCGCGCCCGTCGATGCGGGATCACGGTCCGGAACAGCATCGGGAAATTTGACCCTCGCACTTTTCAACCAGACGCCAGGCGCGATCGCGGTGATCGGCGCGCGCGGGGACTACATCCATGTGAACCGCGCCTGGGAAAAGATCTGCGGCGCGGACGCCGGAACGCTTTCGGGCCAGCCAGTCGGGGAAGCCTTTCCGCCCTGGAAGGGCGATTGGGCCGAACGTATCGACGATTGCCTCGAAGGGATTGGCGGTGGCCGCGGCGGCCTCGAATTCCGGACCGGCGAAGGTGACTGGTGCCGCGGCGACTGGGAACTATCGGCGATTTCGTTCAATGGCGAAGGCGATGGCGGCGGCGCGCCTGATGCGGCCCTGCTGGTCTTCATGGATCGCACGGCGGCGGTCAAACGCGAGTCAGCGCTCCGCGCGCGCATCGATGAGTACCAGCAGTATGAGACCGGCGATAACGCGTCGGCCTTGGAAGTCACTGGCCGGCTGACCGAGGCGCGCGACGCGGCGCAGGCGGCCAACCGGTCGAAATCGCAGTTCTTTGCCAATATCAGCCACGAATTGCGGAGCCCGCTGAACGCGATCATCGGTTTCTCCGAGATCCTGCAGAAGGAACTCTTCGGCCCCATCGGCCAACCGCAATATCGCGAATACGTCCACGATATCCAGGACAGCGCCGAACACCTTCTGGAAATCATCAACGATATTCTCGACCTCTCGAAGATCGAGGCAGGCAAGTTCGATCTTGCCGAGGTCGACGTGAACCTGCTGGAGCTGATCGAGAGCTGCTCCCGCATCGTGGCCCACAAGGCGGCCCAGGGTGAGATCGAGTTGCGGGTCGATGTGCCGCAGACCTTGCCCGTGCTCTATGCCGACCAGCGGAAGGTGAAGCAGATCCTCATCAACCTGCTGTCGAACGCTGTCAAGTTCACGCCCGGGGGCGGAGTCATCACGACCCGGGTGACGGTCGAGGACGACGGCGCGATCGTGTTGTCCGTCACGGATACGGGCATCGGAATTGCGCCCGAAGATATCGAATGCGTATTCGACGTCTTCGGACAGGTCGACAGCGACCTCGACAAGGCCGCCGCTGGGACTGGTCTCGGTTTGCCGCTCTCGCGCTCATTGGCCGAAATGCACGGCGCGGTGCTTGAGCTCGACAGCGCACCGGGTCTCGGCACGACGGCGACGGTCCGGTTTCCGCCGGAGCGCAGCCTGAACGGCGAGGTGCGCGCGCGGGATCCGCATCCCGGTGAATTCGATATTTCGCGTGATGCCGAAACGCATTTCCTGAACGCGGTCGAACGATGACGAACATGACGTGAGGCCGGGCGGCGACTGCCGAGTTCGTTTCAAACCGGTGAATGGTCTGCAATGGCGGAAAGGTTTTGTTTACCTCGCCCCGGCTACGATTCCCGGAAAAGAAGAAGGGGCATCCCTATCAATCTCGTTCTGAAAGCGCTGGCAACCTACGTGATCGCAACCTCGATCTTTGCGGCGGGCTGGTTCTATGTCGAACCGATGCTCAAAGGCGCGGGCGCCGAAGCCCGGCCTACCGCGAGTGCTGAACCCAGGACTTCCACCCGCGAGGTGGCGCGCGCGGCAGCGACCGGCAATATCCGCATCGTGACCCGCCGGCAGGGTGTCCATCACATGGTCGAAGGCCAGGTGTCGGGTCCGGGCGGCACGCCGGTGACCGTGCTGTTTTTGGTCGATACCGGCGCAAGCAGTGTCGTCTTGCCCCGCTCGTTGATGGAAACCCTCGGCTTTGACCAGACCCACGTGCGCCGGGGCTATGCGCAGACCGCGCGCGGGAAGGTCAAGATGGACGTGGGCACCCTCACACGCATCGCGGTCGGCGAGGGCAGCGACACGGCAGAACTTGAGGACGTGCAGGTGGCCTTCGTCGCCGACCGGCACCTCGGCGGCATGGCGCTCCTCGGCATGAGTTTCCTCGGCCGCTACCGCGTGACCTTCGATGACGAGCAAAGCGAAATCACCCTGGGTGAAAAACGCTGAAACTTGCGCGTGTCTTGAGATTGCCACATGCCTGGCTACAGTGAAGCCATGCCCGTTCCGCGACTTTTCCAGCGCTCAGTTTTCGCAGTTCCCTTCGCCGCCGCCGGTTGGCTTGTGGCGTGGCCGTCGCTTGCGGCCGATCTGAATCTTCACGTCCAGCGGGGGACTTCGGCGCTCGAGACCCGGGCGGCCGTCCGTTCGCTCGAAACCTGGGAGACCAGAGCTGCCCGCACGGGTCCGGATGGCCGGGCGACCGTTGCCGGGCTCGCGCCAGGCATTTACATGGTGATTGCCTCGGACCAGGCCTCCGGTCACTTCGTCCGCCACATCTTCGTGCTGTCTGGCGAGGCAACACGGGAACTCAAACTCGAGGTGAGCGACGAGGCGCCGAATGCGGCCTTTACGCTGACGCCCGGCTCGTTTGCCAAGATGGTGCTGAAGGAAGCCGATGGCGGGCCGAACGCGGTCGTGCCCGAAGGCATCGCCGAGCTCCGGCGCGAACTGGCCCTTTGGGAAGCGAACATCGAACAGTTGAGCGCGGTCTTCTCCGCGCGCCAAGCCGCTTTGCTCGAATCCCTCCCGAAGGAGGAGCAGACGGCCATTGCGGCGGCCCTCGGTGCGGCAAGCACCCGCCGGGGCAAGTTGCTGGCCGTGAAGGCGCGAAGCGAGGCCGCGCGCGAAGGGACCGGCACCCATGCAACGCTTCGGCGGTTGCTGCTGTTGCACGAGGCACGCGCGAACCACGCGGTCGTCCGGCGCGATACCCGGCGGGCGATCGAGGATCTCGAAGAGCAACTGGCCGATTAACTGCCCCTCTTTGTCCGGCCGGCCGTCTTGACTTCCCGGGACCGGAGCCGTCTTCTTCGGGCATGACGAGCGGTCCCAGAGAGACGCCTGAATCGCAGGCCAGACCCGCGCCGAAACTGGACGCGATCGACCTCCGAATCCTCGCGGTTTTGCAGCGGGAAGGGCGCATTACCAAGCTGGCGCTCGCCGAGAAAGTAAATCTCTCTCCGACACCCTGCTGGGAACGCTTCAAGCGGCTTGAGGACGCCGGACTGGTGCGTGGCTATCGCGCCGACATCGCCGTCGAGAAGCTCGGCAACATCACCACCGCGATTGTCGAGGTCAATCTGAAGACCCATCGGCTTGAGGATTTCGACCGCTTTGAGGACACCATGCGGAAGACACCCGAGGTTCTCGAATGCCTCTCGACCGGCGGCGGGATCGACTACGTTCTGAAGGTCGTCGCGGCCGATATCGGAGCCTACCAGACTTTCATCGACGGCCTGCTCGAGGCCGGACTTGGCATCGACAAGTATTTTACCTACGTCGTGACCCGCACGGTGAAGGACGAACCCCAGGCGCCGGTCGCGCTCCTCACCTGCAAATAGCACCCTAAAAGAGAAATTCTCTGCCACGCTGGGGTCCCGAAGCCCGCGTGGTCTGCGAGTTGGTCGACTTCGGCGACAATATCTCTGGGTATCCGGCATTCTCTCCTGAGCACCATTAAACGCCTCACAGGAGACCGTGATGCTTGCACAGCGGATTGACACTCAGCCCGACAGCTTCCTTGACGATGACGTCCTCGAGGATGGCGACCTCTGGCAGACCGAAGCTTTTGTCGGTGGCCGCTGGTATGGGGCCGGCAGGAACCAGGATGTGCGCGATCCGGCGACGGGCGCGACAATCGCAACCGTGCCGGTGCTGGACGCGGCCTGGGCGGACGAAGCCGTCGAACAGGCCCACGAGGCCTTTGCCGGATGGCGGGCGCTGCTGCCCCAGGCGCGCGCCGGGATCCTGATGGACTGGCATGACGGCATGATGGCCGCCCGCGAGGACCTAGCCCGCCTGATGACGCTCGAGCAGGGCAAACCGCTTGACGAGGCCCGCGGTGAGATCGACTACGCGGCGGGGTTCATCAAATACTATGCCGAGCAGGCAAAACGCACCGGTATCGAAAGTGTGACCAGTCATCTGCCGGGGGCCGCCATGTCGGTTCGCCGGATGCCGGTGGGTGTCGCCGCGCTTGTGACGCCGTGGAACTTCCCGTCGGCGATGATCACCCGCAAGGCGGCGGCAGCCCTTGCCGCGGGCTGTACGGTTGTCGTGCATCCTTCCATGGAGACACCGTTCTCGGCGCTGGCGCTTGCCGTGCTGGCCGAGCGGGCCGGGATGCCGGCCGGTGTGTTCAGCGTCGTGACTGGCGAGGCGCCGGAGATCGTCGGCGCCTGGTGCCGCAACCCGAAAGTGCGCGCGTTGAGCTTCACCGGCTCGACCGAGGTCGGCCGGCTACTGCTCCGCCAGAGTGCCGACACCGTGAAACTCACTTCGATGGAACTCGGCGGGCACGCGCCCTTCATCGTGTTCCCGGACGCCGACGTCGAGGCGGCTGTCGACGCGGCGGTTGCGGCTAAATTCGCGACCTCGGGCCAGGACTGCCTCGCGGCCAACCGCATCTATGTCCACGAGGACATCCGCGAAGCATTCGTTGCCGCGTTCACCCGGAAGGTTGCGGCCCTGAAGGTCGGCAACGGCTTTGAGCGGGGCGTCGAGATCGGTCCGCTGATGCACGCGCGTGCGGTTGAAAAGTGCGATGCCCATGTGGCCGACGCGGTCAGCCGCGGCGCGCGCTGCGAGACCGGCGGCGGGCGGCACGAGGCGGGGAAACTGTTCTACAAGCCGACCGTGCTGTCGAATGTGCCGGCGGACGCCGACATCATGCACGAAGAGACCTTCGGACCGGTCGCCGCGATTGCGACGTTCAATGACGATGACGCGGTTCTGGCCGCGGCCAATGACACCGAGTACGGCCTCGTCGCCTACATCTTCACCGAAGACCGGCGGCGGATCGCGCGCTTCACGGATGCGCTTGAGTACGGCATGGTTGCCGTCAACCGGGTCAACATCACCGGCGCACCGGTCCCCTTCGGCGGGGTCAAGCAGTCCGGCCTCGGCCGCGAAGGCAGCCGCCACGGCCTCGAGGCGTTCACCGAGATCAAATACGTCTGCGAAGACATTTCCTGAGCGACACCATTTTTCCGGAAGGATATTCAAAATGCCCGAAACCGCCTTGAAGAACCGCGACGAGCTCGAAGCCTGGGATCGCGATCACTTCTTCCATCCTTCGACCCATGTCGCCGGCCACGCGCGCGGCGACACGCCGACGCGCGTCATCGATACCGCCGAGGGCGTCTACATCACCGATCGTGCGGGCAAGAAATCCCTGGACGGGTTCGCCGGGCTCTACTGCGTCAACGTGGGCTATGGCCGCACCGAGATTGCGGACGCCATCGCGGAACAAGCCCGCAAGCTCGCCTACTATCATTCCTATGCCGGGCACGGCAGCGAGGTCTCGATCACGCTTGCGCGCATGGTTGCCGAGCGCGCACCGAAAGGCATGGATCATGTGTTCTTCG
>JAJFFI010000243.1 GCA_021776755.1 Alphaproteobacteria bacterium
AGACCGTCCGCAGCACCCAGCACAAGGCCTTGGTGAAGCTGCGAAAAGTCTATGGAGAGACACGAACTGAATGAGGGCGCGAAAAGTGCCCGAAATGCGGCATACGGGGGGATGAATCCGGCGGCCACGGCGTAAAACAGTCAACACGGGACTTAAGGCAAATGACCAGTCGCAAACATACAGATTCGGCAACGGCTGCTGACCGGCTGCGGTGGCGGAAATACCGCGCGAGGCTCGACCGGCGCGCGGGCGCGGGCGATATCGATCCGGGCCTGATCGCGAGCTATCTCGACGGCGCGCTGCGCCCGGCCGAGCGCGAGGCCGTGGAGGCCTGGCTCGCCGCGACGCCCGAGGCGGCCGAAACGCTGGTTTCGGCGCGCGAGGTGCTGCGCGACCAGACGCCGGTTGCGGTCCCCGACGCGGTGCTTGCGGCCGGGCGGGCCGCGCTCGCGTCAGAGACCGCTCCGGCTCCGGTCCCCGCGAGAGAGACACGTTCGGCGATTTCCGGCGTCTTCCGCTGGTTCGAGTGGTCGGTGGCTGCCGCCATGCTGATGCTGGTCTGCGTTGCCGGCTGGAATGCCGGTCAGGACTCGGGCGTGCCCGGCGCTGCCGGCGGCGAGATCGAGGTTGCTGTGGTCGAGCCGGCGTTCCTTGGCGACGGGCCCGAAGACGGACTTTTCGACCCGACGACGGCGACCTTCCTCGACGACGAGGAATTCTCGTGAGCACGGAGTCGGGTGGCGACAAATCGCGGAAATTTCCAGGGGTCTTCTCCTGGAAGGTGCTGCCCTGGGTGATCCTGGTGCTGTCGGTCGGTCTGAACGTGTTTTTCGTGGGCGGGCACTACTATGGCCGCCATGTCGCCAAGCAGATCATCGGCAAGGAAAACCCGCGGCTTGCGGATCGCCTCGAGCGCAAACGCGAAATGCGCCGCAAATTGCGCCGCGCGATCCGCGACCTCAACCTGACCGAGGAGCAGCGGACCGCGTTTCGGGAGATGCGCCGGACCATGGCGCAGAGCGGGCGGGACCTGCGGCAGAAAAACCGCGCACCGCTCGGAAAGCTCTGGGCCGAGTTCGAGACCGGCAAGCCCAACGACGTCAAGGTCGAGGCCCTGCTGCGCGAGATGGCCGACAACCGCTATGCGTTCCAGCTCGAGGCGACGCGGCTCGCGTCGCGCTTCATGGGCACGCTGACGCCGGAGCAACGCACGAAGTTTGCGACCCTCGCCCGCGAACGCAACATCTTCGCGCGGTTCGAGCGGGGCCGCGATGGGCGTGGCAGCCGTCAGCGGCAGGGCGGCACAGACGCCGGGCAGAAACCGCCGCCGATCTCGGGCACCGGCAGCGGCGACCCGCGCAAGGAAGAATAGCCGCGCGGGTTTGCCCGCCTGCACCTAACGGCTCGCAACTACCGGAGCATAACCGATGCTGATTTTTCAGAGAGCGGCCGCCTGTCTCGCCTTGCTGGGAGCCCTGTGGGCGGCGCCCGCAGCAGCCCTCACCTATGACGAGGCGCGCCACCTTCTGAACCGCACGGGGTTCGGTGCCACCAACGCCGAGATCGAGGCGATGTTGCCACTGTCCCGCCGGGAGGCTGTCGAACGGCTGTTCGAGGGCCGGCGGAGCGAACCTGTCAGCCCGGCGCCCGAATGGCTGAACTCGCCGATCCGCCCACCCAAGCGCATGAAGATGATGTCGGATGCCGAGCGCAAGAAATACCGCCGCGCACGCCGTGACATGGCGACCGGCCTCCAAGCCTGGTGGCTTGCCGAAATGGCGGCAACGCCCTCGCCCTTCACCGAACGGATGACGCTCTTCTGGCACAACCACTTCACGAGTTCACTCCGCAAGGTGAAGGTGCCGCACCTGATGTACGGGCAGAACCTCACGCTGCGCCGCTATGCCTTCGGCAACTTCCGGCACTTCGTGCAGGCGATGGCGCAGGACCCGGCGATGATCTGGTATCTCGACAACCGGACCAACCGGAAGGGCCAGCCGAACGAGAATTTCGCCCGCGAATTGATGGAGCTCTTCACGCTCGGCGAGGGGCAGTATTCGGAAAAGGACATCAAGGAAAGTGCGCGGGCTTTCACCGGCTGGTCGCTCGACCGCAATACGGGGAAGTTCCGGTTCTACCCGCGCCTGCATGACGACGGGCCGAAGACGTTCATGGGTCAAAGCGGGCGGTTCAATGGCCACGAGATTATCGACATCATTTTCCGGCACCCGGAAGCAAGCCGGTACATCGTCGCCAAGATGTGGCGCGGTTTCGTCAGCGAAACGCCGGACAAGGCCGAAGTCGAGCGCATCGCGGCGGAATTCCGCGAGAGCAAGTTCTCGATCCGGGCCGCGATGACCGCGATCCTGACGAGCAATGCGTTCTGGGACCCGAAGACCCGCGGCGCGCTGGTGAAGTCGCCGGTCGATCTGCTGGTCGGCACGGTGCGCACCTTCGAAGCGCCGATGAAAAATCCGCGCTTCCTCGTCCGCGTGTCGGCCCGCCTCGGCCAGAACATCATGTCGCCGCCGAACGTGAAGGGCTGGCCCGGCGGCAAGGCCTGGATCACCGCCGACACGATGCTGATGCGCCAGCAGGTCATTGCGGCACTGACGGGCGGGGGCGGCGCGCCGCAGGGGAAGCAGCAGTCGATGGAACCTCCCAAACCCACCAGGACGGCAGGCAGCGGCAATGCCAAACGCGACATGCGCGTCTTCCAGCGCACCGGGCGGATGCCGGCCGGTGCAAACTTCAAAGCCTGGCTCGCGCAGTTGCCGGCCAGGAACAAGACCGCTGGCGGGCTCGCGGCACTGCTGCTGCCGATCGATCCGGTCCGGCCGATCCCGCCGGGCGCGGACCCGGCCGCCGCCGTGCGCCACCTGCTGAACGATCCCGCCTACCAGTTGAAGTGACGGAGGCCGCCATGAGCACCACCCCAAACAAATCCAACCGGCGCGAGTTTCTTGCCCAGGCCGCTGCTATCTCGCTGGCGCCCGCGCTGACAGCGCTCCCGTTTGCAGCCGAAGCGGCCGGGCGCGGCCGTGTGCTGGTGCTGGTGGAACTCGCCGGCGGCAATGACGCCCTGAACATGGTGCCGCCCTACGCCGATCCATCCTACGCGCGTCTCCGCCCCCGGCTCGCGGTGCGGCGCGACCAGGCGCTCCAGCTCGACCAGCACATGGGCCTGCATCCGGCGCTGCAACCGCTGATGCCTGTGTGGCAGGCGGGCGAAATGTCGGTGGTTCTTGGTCTCGGGTATCCGCGGCCGAACCGCTCGCATTTCCGTTCGATCGACATCTGGGAGACCGGGTCCGACAGCGACCGCCACCTCACGACCGGCTGGCTCGCCCGCGCCATGGAAGGCGCGCCCCGGGTGAAGGGTTCTGCAGCTGATGCAATCGTCCTCGGCGGCGGCGCACGCGCGGTGACGGGCGCCGGGCTCCGGACCGTCGTGATGCGCGACCCCAACCAGTTCGTCCGTCAGGCGGGCAGGATGCAGCGCCCGGCCACCCCCGGCGGCAACTCGGCACTCTCGCATATCCTGACGGTGCAAAAGGAAATCGAGGGCACGGCGAAGCAGTTGAAAAAGGCCGAAATGCGGGGCAGAGAGGCTGCTGCCGCCGCGCGCGGGCGCGGGCAGATCGGCCGCCAGTTGCAGCAGGCCGCGAAGATCATCGCGGGCGGCACGCCGGTCTCGGTGATCAAGGTCTCCCACGGCGGCTTCGACACCCATTCGAACCAGGACGGCCGGCATCGCAATCTGCTGACGCAACTCGCGGCCTCGCTCGCGGGTTTCCGGCAGGCGATGGTGCGTTCGGGCGACTGGGACCGGGTGATGGTGATGACCTATTCCGAGTTCGGGCGGCGGGCCAAGCAGAACGGCTCCGGCGGAACCGATCATGGCACCGCGGCAGCCCACCTGGCGATGGGCGGGCGTGTGCGGGGCGGCCTCGTGGGCGGCCAGCCGAGCCTGACCGATCTCGACGGCGGCGACCTGAAGCACCGGGTCGACTACCGGAGCTATTACCGGGCGGCGGCCACGTGGCTCGACCTGCCTGGCGGCGGCGCCGTTCTCGGCAACTACCGACCGCTTCCCCTCAGCAAGGCATAACCCGCGAGCCCTAACCCGGAAGGGGCGTTGACCTTCCGGGCGCGCGGCCATAGGGTCCGCGCGCCCTGAAATCCGTGCGGAAACGCTTATGTCCGAACTGGCCGAAATCGCCGAAACCCATAACGCCTGGCCGTTCCAGGAGGCGCGCGAACTGCGCGACAAGCGCCTCAAGGGGAAACTGCCGGGAAAGGGCTATGTGCTGTTCCAGACCGGCTACGGCCCCTCGGGCCTGCCGCATATCGGCACCTTCGGCGAGGTCGTCCGCACGACCATGGTGCGGCGCGCCTTCGAGGTGCTGACGGGCATGCCGACGAAGCTGTTTGCGTTCTCCGACGACATGGACGGCTTCCGCAAGGTTCCGGACAACGTGCCCGACCGCGAGATGCTGGCGCGGTACCTGGACATGCCGCTGACGCGGGTGCCCGACCCGTTCGGCACCCATGACAGTTTCGGCGCGCACAACAACGCGCGGCTCCGGGAGTTTCTCGACAAGTTCGGCTTCGACTACGAGTTCAAGAGCTCGACGGATTGCTACCGGAGCGGCATTTTCGACGAGACGCTCCGCCGCGTGCTGACCGAGTACGACAAGATCATGGGCGTCATGCTGCCGACGCTGGGCGAAGCGCGGCGGAAGACCTACAGCCCCTTCCTGCCGCTGTCACCGAAGTCCGGCAAGGTGTTGCAGGTGCCCATCCTGGAGCGCAACGAGGCCGCCGGCACGGTGGTCTTCGAGGACGAGGACGGCACCAAGACCGAAGTCCCCATTACCGGCGGGCACTGCAAGCTGCAGTGGAAGCCCGACTGGGGCATGCGCTGGCGGGCGCTCGATGTCGATTACGAAATGTCGGGCAAGGACCTGATCGACAGCGTGAAGGCCTCGGGCGCGATCTGCCGCATCCTCGGCGGGATGCCGCCCTCGGGTTTTAACTACGAGCTTTTCCTCGACGAGAATGGCGAGAAGATATCGAAGTCGAAGGGCAACGGGCTCGCGGTCGATGAATGGCTGACCTACGCGCCCGACGAAAGCCTGTCCTTGTTCATGTACCAGCAGCCCCGCCGGGCCAAGCGGCTCTATTTCGATGTCATTCCGAAAACGGTCGATGACTATCTGACGCATGTCGACGCATTCGCCGGGCAGGGGCCGAAGGACCGGCTGAACAACCCGGCCTGGCACATCCACGAGGGCAGCCCGCCCGCGGCAGGCTCGATCCTGTCGTTCTCGATGCTGCTGAACCTCGCCTCGGTGGTGAACGCCGAACAACCCGGCGTCCTCTGGGGATTCATTTCGAACTATGCCCCGGACGCGACGCCTGAGAGCGAGCCGATGCTTGCCGGGCTCGTCGCCTACGCCATCCGCTACTACCAGGACTTCGTGAAGCCGTCGAAGAGCTACCGCGCCCCCGACGACACCGAGCGGGCCGCACTGGAAGATCTCACCGAGGTGTTGAAAGGCATGCCGGCGGATGCGGACGCCGAGGCGCTGCAAACGGAAGTCTACGAGGTCGGCAAACGCCACGATTTCGAGAACCTCCGCGACTGGTTCCGGGCGCTCTATGAAACGCTGCTGGGCCAGAGCCAGGGCCCGCGCTTCGGCTCCTTCATCGCGCTCTACGGCAAGGACAATACGGTGGCGCTGATCGAGACCGTGCTGGCGGGGAAGGATCCGGCGGCGTAGGGCCGCCGCGGTTTTTCAACTGTCCAGTCGTCATTTCGAGCGCAGCGAGAAATCTTGTTTCCTCTGCCGACAGTGTTGGCCGTTGTGGCAAGATTTCTCCGTCGCCGCGCGCCGTTCGAAATGACGGTGCCCGGTAGAATGCTGCACTGCACATATTGCGCGGTAAGTCTCAGGTATCCCTGAAGAAAACAGCATCCGCCTGGATCTGGCGGCCGAGGTTTTTCGAGAAATAGCCGTCGATCAGCAGGTGCGGCGCAAAACCGTGCCCTGCCAGCAGGTCGATCATGCCGAGCCAGATGGTTTCGCCCTCGTAGAGCGGGATCAGGGACATCTCGAGCTGGACGCCGGTGATGCGGTTCAAGACACCGGCCGCCCCCTCGAGCACGGCGCGCTCGAAGCCCTGGGTGTCGATCTTCAGGTAGGGCCTCTCGCTCTCGCCCACGAAGTCGTCGAAGACCCCGTCGAGGC
>JAJFFI010000244.1 GCA_021776755.1 Alphaproteobacteria bacterium
CTTCGGTCAGATGGTCTCGACGATGCTACTAGGCTTGGGCCACGCGATGATGTTCAGGTCGCCTGAACGCCTGGCACTCCATGACAAACTCGCGGTGACGCGGGTCATCGATGCAGCAACCGCACCCGCGGCGGCCCGCGCCGTGTCGGAAGGTGGCTGACATGGCGGCGACCGACCCCCGCACCATGCTGGAGGTGCGCAATCTCCACAAGAGCTTCGGCGGCGTGCGCGCAACCGATGACTTCAGCATCGCTGTCACGCCGAATGAAATCCACGCCATCATCGGGCCGAACGGTGCCGGCAAGACGACACTGATCGCCCAGCTTTCGGGCGCGCTGCAGCCCGATTCCGGCACCATCCAGTTCAACGGCCGGGACATCACGCGGGTGCCGCCGCACCGGCGCTCCCACATGGGGCTCGCCCGCTCGTTCCAGATCACCAGCATCTTTCTCGACATGACCGCCATCGACAATGTGGCGCTCGCGGTGCAGGCCCATGCCGGACATTCGTTTCATTTCTGGAAGCCCGCGGCTGCCGACACCAGGCTCACCGATCCGGCGCAAGCGGCCCTCGAACGTGTCGGTCTCAAAGAGCGCGCCGACACCCTGGCCGCAAACCTCGCCCACGGCGAACAGCGCCAGCTCGAGATTGCGATGGCGATCGCCACCAACCCGGTGCTGCTGTTGCTCGACGAACCGATGGCGGGAATGGGCACGGACGAGTCCCAGCGCATGGTCGAAATCATCCGGGAGCTCAAGCAGCAGCACACCATCCTGCTCGTCGAGCACGACATGGATGCGGTCTTCGCGCTCGCCGACACCATCACCGTGATGGTCTACGGCAAGGCGATCGCTTCGGGCAATCCAGACGAGATCCGCGGCAACCAGCAGGTTATCGAAGCTTATCTCGGCGAGGAGACCGCCACTGGCCTCGACGGCGAGCCGTGGGATCCAGAAAAATCCGGCGCGCGGAAGGACGGCTGAACATGCTCAAGGCCAGCGGTCTCACCACGTATTACGGCCAGAGCCAGGTGCTCTTCGGCATGGAGCTCGAGGTCGGTGCCGGCGAAGTGGTCACGCTCATGGGCCGGAACGGCATGGGCAAGACCACCACCGTCCATTCGATTATGGGCATCACGCGCCTCCGGCGCGGTGAGGTTCTGTTCGACGGCAAGCCGATTGCAGGCACGCCTGCGTTCCGCATCGCGCAGGCGGGCATCGGGCTTGTACCCGAAGGCCGCCAGATTTTCCCGAACCTCACCACCCGCGAGAACCTAGTCGCTGCGTCCGCCAACCGTTCGGGCCAGGCGAACCCGTGGACCATCGAACGCGTCTACGAGATGTTTCCGCCGCTGAAGGATCGCGAGCGCAGCATGGGCAACCTGCTCTCGGGCGGCGAACAACAGATGCTGGCCGTCGGCCGCGCCCTGATGACGAACCCAAAGCTCCTGATCCTCGATGAGGCCACCGAAGGGCTCGCCCCGCTGGTGCGCGAGGATATCTGGAACTGTCTTTCGAAGCTCAAGGACGAGGGCCAGTCGATCCTGGTGATCGACAAGAACGTCGACGCGCTCACCCGCATTGCCGACCGGCATTACGTTATCGAAAAGGGCAAGGTCGTGTGGACCGGCTCGTCGCCCGAACTCCGTGCCAACCCCAAGGTCATGCACGACTACATGGGCGTATAATTACAACCTGCGCGTCAGTGACAGCCCCGCCGCACCGAGATAGCATCCCCGCCATGAACGCTGAAGACATCAAGAAGATCGCCAAGGACCTCGGCGCCGATCTTGTCGGGATCGCCAGCGCCGAGACCCTGAACGCCCATCCGCCGGACCCGAAATGGCCGCAGACGCCGGACCGTATCTCGCCCTATACCAAGAGCGCGGTCGTCATTGTCTGCCGCATTCCGGTCGCGGCCTTCCGGTGCAAGACCAACATCCCGGTGCAGTACATCGACATGCTGGTGCTGCGCCGCATGGACCGCATCGCCTACAGGATCTCCGAGGCGCTCGAGGCCGCCGGCCATCC
The DNA here is from genome assembly GCA_021776755.1 of Alphaproteobacteria bacterium. GTDB lineage: Bacteria > Pseudomonadota > Alphaproteobacteria > JAJFFI01 > JAJFFI01 > JAJFFI01. The sequence goes on from JAJFFI010000244.1 coordinate 2,031, forward strand.
GAGCCTCGTCACCGCGGCGCAGGAAACCGACTGGAATTACAAGAAGGCGAGCTACGGCCGGCTCTCGACCCGCCACCTCGGCATCGAAGCCGGGCTCGGCACCTTCGGGCTCGAGGTCAACATCCTGACGCCGGAATTCGGGCCGCGGCTCTATCTCACGGGCATCCTCACCGAAGCCGAGCTCGAACCCGATGAGATCATGACCGAGCAGGTTTGTATCGGCGAAAGCTGCTCGCGCTGTCTCTATTCCTGCCCCTCCGACGCCGTGTTGCATTTCGGGATCGACAAGCGCGGCTGCGCCGTCGAGGCGCAGGAATTCGGCTACATGACCGCGACCGCGATGTTCGACAAGTTCGTCGATGCCGACGCCGAAAAGAAGAAGGAGATCCTGCGCTCGCGCGATCTCTTCGGGTTCTGGCAGGGTCTGCTCCGGGTCGTCGGATCGTTCGGCGACTGCCCGCGCTGCCTCGCGGTGTGCCCGGTCGGCAACGACTATCACGCCTATCTGGCCGACGTGCAAAAGGTGATCCCCGAAAAGACCGAGGCGAAGGTCGCCAAGGCCAAGGGCTTCAAGCAGGCCCGCAAGGACGGCGACGATGTCTCGGGCCTGAACGAGTGGAACCGCCGCTGGGTCGGCCCGGAAGGGTATCAAGGCATGGTCGCCCGCCAGATGCAGGCGTTCAAGGCGGAACAGAAGCGCCGCGCTGAAGAGGCGGAAAACCCGGAAAAGGAAGACGCCTGATGGTGCAGGTCTTTCAGAAACCGTTGAGCGCCGAGGA
>JAJFFI010000245.1 GCA_021776755.1 Alphaproteobacteria bacterium
TCGCCCCGAATGTGGGCGAGGGGGGCCGCGACGCGGCGGGGTGCGGGGGTCGCGCGCGTCTTCGCGGGGTGGCATTGGTCCCGGAGCCTTTTGTTCGGCCGGCGGCCGCCGGCCGCCCCCTCACCCGCTCGCGGTGCTCGCACCCTCTCCCACATTCGGGGAGAGGGTAGTTTCCAGTGTGCTCCCGGAGGCTCCAATGTGGCGGCCTGAAGAACGCATCAAATGGAAGCCCGATCCCGGCACATGGCCCGACGCGGAAACCGCTGCGCGCTCCGAGCTCTTCAGCCCGGTCACGATCGGCCCGCTGGAGCTTGCGCAACGCACCTGGGTCCCGGCGATGGTGCCCTGGCGGGCGACCGACGACGGGTTCGTCACCCCGGAAGTGATCGGCTGGTACGAGCGCTTTGCGATGGGCGAGCCCGGCGCGATCGTGGTCGAGGCCACCGGCATCCGCGACATCCCGTCGGGCCCCTTGCTGCGGATCGGCAACGACCGGTTCATCGACGGCCTGAAGGATCTGGTGGCCGCGGTGCGGCGCGCCAGCGGCGGCAAGACGAAACTGTTCATCCAGCTGATCGATTTTCTCGCCATCAAGCGCCGCCCGGACCCGGAAAAGTTTTTCGCGCGCTTTCTCGAGATCACCGACCGGCACCGCAAGGCAATCGGCGGCGAGGATTGGCCGGAAGAAAAGATCCGCGCGCATCTCGCCGGTCTCGATGACGAGGCCATTGACGGGGTTCTGACCCCGCGCGAACTGGACTCGCTGCGCCAGGGTCATCGCGAGCGGGTGACCGACACCCATCTGCCGCATATCGAGGAACTGCCCAAGGTACTGCCGGGCCTGTTCGCCGATGCCGCGCGCCGGGCGGAGGCCGCGGGCTTCGACGGGGTCGAGTTGCACTACGCCCACGCCTATACAATGGCTTCGATGCTCTCCGCCCTGAACGACCGGGAAGACGGCTATGGCGGGCCGCGGGAGAACCGGGTGCGGCTGCCGCTCGAGGTGTTCAAGGCGGTGCGTGGCGCGGTCTCTGGGAACTTCGCTGTCGGCTGCCGCTATCTCGCCGACGATTGCGTCGAGGGCGGCAATACCGTGGAGGATGCCGCCTGGTTCGGGGCGGAGTTCGCGGAAGCCGGTTTCGATTTCCTGTCGCTGTCGCGCGGCGGGCGGTTCGAGGACGCGGCCCAGCCGAAGGTCGGCGAGGCGGCATACCCCTACACCGGCCCCTCGGGCTACGAGTGCATGCCGCAGTATGTCTCCGACGAGTTCGGCCCGTTCGGGCGCAACGTTGCCCCGGCCGAGGCGATCCACGATGCCGTCCGCGCCACCGGCAACCGCACGCCGATTGTCGTCACCGGCGGCATTCATGGGTTTGAGCAGGCCGAGAGAATCCTGGCGTCGGGCAAGGCCGATATCATCGGGCTCGCCCGCCAGTCGCTGGCCGACCCCGACTGGTTCCGCAAGGTGAAGACCGGCTATGGCGACGAGGTCACGGTCTGCGTCTATTCGAATTACTGCGAGGCGCTCGACCAGAAGCACGTGCAGGTCACCTGCAATCTCTGGGACCGGGTGAAGCTGGACGAGCCGGACGTCGCCATGACGGTGGACGGCAAACGCCGCCTGACCGCGCCGAGATGGGAGCGCGATCTGCCGCAGGCCGGCGATGAAACCGGAAAGGAGGAGATCGATGCCTGAGCGCCATCTTCCTGGCGGCCCGACGGCCCATGTCGATACCTTCGCGCGCGACCGCCTGCCGCCGCCCGAGGAATGGGCCGAAATGGATTTCTCGCAACTGCCCAAACTTGCCGCCTATCCGGACCGGATGAACTGTGCTGCCGATCTCGTCGACAGCCATGTGGCCGCCGGACGCGGCGACCGCCCGGCGATCTATTACGGCGAGACGGTCTGGAGCTACGCCGAACTCAAGCGCAAGTCCGACGCCATGGCCCGGGCGCTTGCCGAGGACCTCGGCGTCGTGCCGGGCAACCGGGTGTTGCTCCGCGGGCCGAACAATCCGGCGATGGCGGCGGCTTGGCTTGGCGTCATCAAGGCGGGCGCGATTGCGGTCGCGACCATGCCGTTGCTCCGCGGGCGCGAGCTCGCCTATATGATCGAGACGGCGGAGATCGGTCATTGTCTTTGCGACACAAACCTTGCCGAGGAAGCGGAGAGCGCCAGGGAGCGGGCGCCCCGGCTGAAACACGTGCTGTATTTTTCGCCACAGGCCAACGCGCCCGACGAGGCCGAATTCGACAAGCTGATCGCCGGCAAGCCCGAGGGTTTCGACGTCGTGGACACGGCGGCGGACGACGTCTGCCTGATCGCGTTCACCTCCGGCACCACCGGCAAGCCCAAGGGCACGATGCATTTTCACCGCGACGTGCTCGCCATGAGCGACTGCTGGCCGGCGCATATTTTCGACCACCAGCCTGACGATATTTCAACCGGATCGCCGCCGCTGGCCTTTACCTTCGGCCTCGGCGCGCTGCTGACGTTCCCGCTCCGGCATGGCGCCGCCGCGGCGTTCTTCCAGGGCCCGCCGTCCCCAGAGACACTCTGCAAGACCATCGCCCGGCACAAATGCACGGCGCTCTTCACGGCGCCGACAATGTTCCGGGCGCTGCTCGATGTCGTCGGCGACCACGATATTTCCAGCCTGAAGAAGTGCGTTTCCGCCGGCGAGCACCTGCCGAAACCGACCTGGGAGGACTGGCACCGGAAGACCGGTATCAAGATCCTCGACGGGCTCGGCTCGACCGAGATGATCCACATTTTTGTCTCCGCCCGTGCCGACGAGATCCGCCCTGGCGCGACCGGCAAGGCGGTCCCGGGATATGCCGCAACGATCCTCGACGACGACGGCAACGAGGTGCCGCCGGGGACGGCGGGCAACCTCGCGGTGCGCGGGCCGACCGGGTGCAAGTATCTCCAGAACCCCGAGCGCCAGGCGGCCTATGTCGTGAATGGCTGGAACCTGCCCGGCGACCGCTTCACCATGGATGAGGACGGCTACCTCT
>JAJFFI010000246.1 GCA_021776755.1 Alphaproteobacteria bacterium
ATGCCCATGCCTCGGACCTGTCCGAGGACGCGATCAGGCGGGCGGCCGAAACCGTGAAGGCGGTGCGCACGGGCAAGGGCGGCACGATGGCCGGCGGCCCGGCGCGCACCAACCGGCACCTCTATGACGGCACCAACCCGATCGGCGAGGTCGAGTTTGCCGAGAAAGTGAAGTTGCTCGAGGAGATCGACGCCTATGCCCGCGGGCTTTCGGACAAGGTGCGCCAGGTCTCGGCCTCGCTGTTCGGCGAGTGGCAGGCGGTGCAGATCTTGCGGGCGGGCGGCGAATCGACGAGCGACGTGCGCCCGCTGGTGCGCCTCAGTGTGTCCGTGGTGGCCGCCGACGGCGACCGCATGGAATCGGGTGGCCACGGCTGCGGCGGACGCGCGGGATACGAGACCTTCATCGATCCAGCGAACTGGAAGGCCGAGGTTGACGAGGCCTACCGCCAGGCGCTGGTTAACCTCGATTCGGTCGGCGCGCCGGCGGGCGAGATGCCCGTCCTGCTGGGGCCCGGCTGGCCGGGCATCCTGCTCCACGAAGCGATCGGACACGGGCTTGAAGGCGACTTCAACCGCAAGAAAACCTCGGCGTTCGCGGGTCTTCTCGGCGAGCGCATCGCCGCCCCCGGTGTTACGGTGGTCGACGACGGCACGCTGGACGACCGGCGCGGCTCGCTCACCGTCGACGACGAAGGCACGCCGACGTCCTGCACCACGCTGATCGAGGACGGCATCCTCAAGGGCTTCATGCAGGACCGCATGAACGCGCGCCTGATGGGCGTGGCCCCCACCGGCAACGGCCGGCGCGAGAGCTTTGCCCACAACCCGATGCCGCGGATGACCAACACCTACATGCTGGCGGGCGACAAGGACCCCGAAGAGATTCTGAAGTCCGTGAAGAAGGGCCTCTACGCGGTCCATTTCGGCGGCGGGCAGGTCGATATCACCAGCGGCAAGTTCGTGTTCTCCTGCACCGAGGCCTACATGATCGAGAACGGCAAGGTGGGCGCGCCGGTGAAGGGGGCGACGCTGATCGGCAACGGTCCCGACGTGCTCACCAAGGTGAAAATGATCGGCAACGACATGAAGCTCGACCCCGGCATCGGCACCTGCGGCAAGGACGGCCAGAGCGTGCCGGTGGGCGTCGGCCAGCCAAGCCTGCTGGTCGACAGTATCACCGTGGGTGGCACCGAGGCGGCGTAGAGACCTCAGCAGAAAGGGCGATCCGATGCGCAAGGGTGGCATTGCCGTTTGGCTCGCGCTTGGCGTGTTCGCCGTGGCCACGGTCGGCTGGTTTTTTGTCTGGCCGGTGATTGCGGTCCTGATCCAACCGCTTCCCCCGGGGCCCGAATTCACCGTCACCGCCATCGCCGAGGGCTCGGCCTGGCGGTACCGCTATGAAATCCGCAACACGCCCGAAATCGTGAGCCGGCCGCTTTGCGGCACCGCGCGGGAGTGCCGGGGCAAGACCAACAGTGTCGGCAAGCCGGCCGATGCGGCGCTCGACGCGGACAAGCCGCTGATCCTGCCGGTCAACACGCCGCTGGTGCTGCAGGTTACGAGCAAGGACCTGCTGACGGTCTGGAAGGTGCCCGCCTTCGGCATCGCACTCGATGCGATTCCCGGGCGGATCACCACAACCGAATTCGCCGTCCTGAAGCCCGGCCTCTATTACGGCCGCAATCCGAAGGACCGGACCGCACGGATCGCGGTCCTCGTGATCAGCCGCAGCGCGTTCGCCAAGCGGTTCGGCTACAAATGGCGGCAGAAGGAATTCGAGCAGTGACTGGGCGCAGAATTGGGCGCAGGACCGGGGGCAGCACCGGGACACGGCACGACGGAGGACTGGAATGACGCAACCCGAGCGCGCGCCCGACGACGAACCGGGCCACAACACGGACAGTGGTGGTGGCGGCGGCGGCGGCACGCCGTTCTGGATCTATCTGCTAGCCATCGGCGTTGCGGTCACCGCGCTGATCCTGGTGCTGAACTGGATGTTCCCGGCGGTGCTCGGCACAACCGGCGGGACGATGCACATCGTCTATCTGGTGGCGCTGCTTGCCTATCTGGTGCTGGTAATGAAGGGCTTCGGCACCATCGGCGCGAAGACCTGGATCGTTTCGATCGTCGCCTGGGGCGGATTGCTCTTCGCGCTGATCGTGGTCTACGACCTGATCAAGGACATCCCGGCGGTCGCCGAGTGGATGCGCGGGCGGTTCTAGGCAACCCGTCGCCCCCGGTTGCAGCAGACGCTATCGGCCGGTCCCGATCCCGTGCACGACCAGATCGACATGGGCCGCGAGGAACTGGTCGAGAGCGATCGGCCGGTAGGGCATGAAGGTCATCTGCCAGATTGTGCCCATGATGGCCGGGGCGATCAGGACGAGGGGCAGGTCGGCCGCCGCCCCCGCGCGGACCTCGCCGCGCGCGATGCCGCGCGCGACAATCCGGTCGAGAAGATCGGCGATCTTCGAGATGAACTGGTCGTAGTAGAACCGGGTGAGGGCGGGAAAACGGGGGCCTTCGGAAATGATGATGCGCATGACCGTGCGCGGATCTTCTTCCGAAAGTTTGGCGTACATCAGCTCGAACATTGTCCGGAGCAGATCCCGCGTCGGCCCCTCGAAACCGCCGACAAGACCAGCGATGCGTTCGAGCACCGGGAAGATCCGCGACCTGACCGCAGCCTCGAACAGCGCTTCCTTGCTGTCATAGTAAAGATAGAGCGTGCCTTTCGCGACGCCGGCCCGGGCCGCCACCCGGTCCAGACGGGCGGCATCGAAGCCGCGTTCAGCGAATTCCGCAAAGCCCGCCGTGAGAATGTCAGCCGACCGGTTCTCTTTTTTCGGACGTCCGGGGCGGCGCTTCGGTTTCGGTGCGGTCATCTTTCCCTTGCCAAAGGTTTCGTGCGCGTATAATTTATGACTGATTAGTCAGTCATAAATTATAGTAAAGCGGCCAACGGAGGTCAACCGATGGTGCATGCGGCTGGAAAAAAACCCGCGGGCGATGATGCCTCGAACGCGGCGGCGCCGGCGGACCCGACCTCCTCGGGAAAGGCCGCGGCGAACGGCAGCGGCCACGACGGCCTGCCCCTGGATGTGGTCGACCGGTCCGATGACGCCGGAGAAACCAGCCCACGCCGGCGGTCTCGCTGGACGGTGCCGGTAGCCGTCCTGATTCCGGTCGTCATCGTCTCGGTGATCGCCGGCGGAATCTCGGGCCTCTACCGTCAGCCCCTGCCCTTGCAGAAGATCATGGCATTTCTCGGCCTTGAGCCGGGCGGCGGCACGCAAAAGCCGATTGCCGTGCCGCTTGGCAAAGCCCCTGGATCGAAACGCACAGGGTCCACCGCTGGCGGACATATCGATGCGGCGGCCCCGGGAATGATCGTGGCGCTCGGCCGTCTGCTTCCCGCGGGCGACGTGATCACGATCGCACCTCCCTCCGGGGTTCGCGATGCGCGGATCTCGGCGTTGCGGGTCGCCGAGGGGCAGCGCGT
>JAJFFI010000247.1 GCA_021776755.1 Alphaproteobacteria bacterium
GGCACGGCCCGGCGCATCGACAAGCCCGGCCAGGTGTTCTCGCGCATCCATGTCGACGACATCGCGGCCGTGCTTGCCGCCTCGATCGCGCGGCCGAACCCGGGCGCGGTCTACAATGTCTGCGACGACACTCCGGCCCCGCCGGCAGAGGTCATCGAGTATGCCGCCAAGCTGATCGGGGTCGAGCCGCCGCCGCTTGTGCCCTTCGAGGACGCCGAGCTTTCTGAAATGGGCCGCAGCTTCTATGCCGACAACAAACGCGTTCGGAACGACCGGATCAAGCAAGAGCTGGATGTGACCCTCGCGTACCCGGACTACAAGTCCGGCCTGCAGGCCCTGCTTGCGGCCGAAGACGCCTAGGCCGCGGCGGACCGGGTCGCGATCTCATCGCAGAGGCCGCCGACCACGCGCTTCAGGCGCGCGAGGTCGTGGGGCTCCGACAGCCGGTGATCGCCGGCCTTCACATAAGTGATCTCGACATCCTCCGACGCGAGGGCGGCCGCCAGGCGTTGCGACGTTGTCCACGGCACGTCCGGGTCCCGCATCCCGTGGATCAGCCGGACGGGGCAGGTCAGCGGGATCTGTTTCCGCAGCAGCAGCCGCTGACGCCCGTCCTCGATCAGCTTCATCGTGATCGGTGTCGGCTCGGGGTCATAGTCCGACGGTTGATAGAAGACGCCGTCGGTCTCGAGCGTCTTGCGGAAGGCGGCGTCGCCCCCTTCCCACATCAGGTCTTCGGTGAAATCGGCGGCCGCCGCGATTCCGACCAGCCCGGCGATCCGCTCGGGCCGCGCGAGGGCGGCAAGCAGCATGATCCAGCCGCCCATCGACGAACCCACCAGCACCTGCGGCCCTTCGGTCAGCTCGTCGAGCGCGAACACGGTGTCCGCGGCCCATTGCCCGATGGTGCCGTCCTCGAAGTCGCCCGACGAGGCGCCATGTCCGGTATAGTCAAACCGCAGATAGGCCTGCCCGCGCGCAGCGCACCAGGCTTCGAGTTCCAGCGCCTTGCCGCCTTCCATGTCCGAACGGAAACCGGGACAGAAGACAATACCCGGCATCGGGTTTCCGGCGGCCCGTGCCGGATCGGCCGCGAGGCGCGCCCAGGCGATTTCCGCGCCATCCTCGCGTCTCGTCTTGCCAGTTTCTGGAATCCCCGTCATAAGCCTCTCATTCCGAATAATGAATCTGCCCGGTCCACCCGGTTCCGGGCCGGCGAACAAGAACACAGGCGCTAAAAGCAGGCAACATGGCAGGCGACAGCAACCCCAAGCCCGTGGTTCTGCAGGTGATTCCGTCGCTCGGAACCGGCGGGGCGGAGCGCGGCTGCATCGATGTCGCGGCCGCGGTCGCTGCGGGCGGCGGCACCGCGCTGGTGGCCACCGCGGGCGGGCCTTTCGAGCACGAACTGAAGCGCGTTGGCGCCCGCTCGATCCGGCTGCCGGTCGACAGCAAGAACCCGTTCACGCTCCGCGCCAACATCGCCCGGCTCGCCGAAATCATCGAGGCCGAGGGCGTCGACATTCTCCATGTCCGTTCGCGCGCACCCGCGTGGAGCGCGCTGAAGGCGGCGCGCAAGACCGGTGTGCCTTTCGTGACCACTTTTCATGGCACCTACAATTTCGGCAACCCGCTGAAAAAACTCTACAACTCGGTGATGGCCCGCGGCGACCGCGTGATTGCGATTTCGGATTTCATCGCCGACCACATTGCGAAGAACTACAAGGTCGCGGACGGCAAGATCCGGGTCATCGACCGGGGCATCGACCTCAACGCGTTTAATCCCGACACCGTCACCGGCGCCCGCATGGTCAAGCTCGCCGAGGAGCTTCGCATCGAGGACGACAAGCCGATGGTGCTGCTGCCCGGCCGCCTCGTGCGCTGGAAGGGCCACACGGTTTTCATCGACGCGCTGGCCCGCCTCAGCCACCGCAACTTCACCGCCGTTATTATCGGCTCGTCCGAAGGGCGTGAGAGCTACCGCGAGGAGCTCGAAAAACGCGTGCGCAAGCACGGTCTCGAAAACGTGGTGCGGTTTGCCGAACATTCGTCCGACATGCCGGCGGTAATGATGCTGGCCCAGGTCGTGGTCTCCGCTTCGACCGATCCCGAGGCCTTCGGCCGGGTCCCGCCCGAGGCCCAGGCAATGGGCCGCCCCGTGATCGCGACCGATCATGGCGGCGCGCAGTCGACCGTACTTCAGGGCCGGACCGGCTGGCTGGTGCCGCCGGGCGAACCGGCCGCACTCGCCAATGCGCTTGAGGAGGCGCTGGCGCTTACGCCCGAGCAGCAGACCCAGATGGCGGAGGTCACCCGTGACTTCGTCCGCCAGCGCTTCAGCCGCGAGCAGATGTGCGCGAGAACGCTGACCGTCTATCACGAACTGCTTGCCGAAAAGCACGCGGGCGAGGCCGCCGGCCAGATCGAACCCGGCGCCGGCTGAGTGCGATGGACAGAGAGGGCGCGGCCGCGCAGGATCGAATCCTCGTCATCAAGCTCGGCGCGCTCGGCGACTTCGTGCAGGCGATGGGTCCCGCCGTGGCCATCCGCCGCCATCACCCGGAAGCGGCCCTCACGCTGCTGACGACGAAGCCCTACGCGGACTTCGCTGCCGCGACCGGCATTTTCGACGACATCTGGCTCGACCCGCGCCCGAAACTGCTGCAGCCCGGCGCCTGGATCGAGCTCCGCCGGCGGCTCCGCGGCGGCGGCTTCACCCGGGTTTACGATCTGCAGACCTCCGACCGCAGCTCGTTCTATTTTCACCTGATGAAAGGTTTTCCCTATCAACGGCGCCCCTTTCAACGGGCCACGCCCGAATGGTCGGGGATCGCCCGGGGCGCGTCGCACCCCCATGCCAACCCGCGCCGCGACG
>JAJFFI010000248.1 GCA_021776755.1 Alphaproteobacteria bacterium
CAGCGCAAAGCGACCCGGCGAACATCGCCCGGCGAGGACCTGAGAAACCAGCGGAAGGATGAAGAGCCGCAGAAGCAGCACGAGATAGATTGCGAGTGCGGCCCAGAGGACTACCACTGGCACCGGCTGGTCCGCGCAGAACACGGCCGTGGCCAGCAGCAGGAGCGCCGGCAGAAGGAGCGTCTGGGTCGCGATTCCGGCGAAATACTCACCGAGCGCCAGGGACGTCCGCCAGGTCGACCGCCCCCTTAGCAGCGCCCGCCATTCCCGGCCGAGAGTCTGCGCCGCTCCGGTATTCCAGCTCGTCTGCTGCCCGGTCCAGGCGGCAAGGGTCTCGGGCAGTTCGCCCGGAACGACGACGCCCGGCAGATACCGCCCGCGCCATCCCCGGCGGTAGGCGCGGAACGTCAGGTCGAAGTCCTCGAGCAAGGTGCCGGTCCGCCAACCGCCGGCGTCATCGATCGCCGCCCGCCGCCAGATTCCGCCGCTGCCGTTGAACGGAAACAGCCAGCCGAGATGCGCCCGGCCGGTCTGTTCGATGACCGCGTGGGGATCGAGGATCATGGTCTGGCCGCGCGTCACCCAGGTGCGATCCCGGTTGAGAAAATCGACCCGGGTCTGCACGAACGCCACGTGCGGATCGGCGAGCAGCGGCCCGATGCTGCGCTTGAGCCAGTCGGGCGCCGGGACGAAATCGGTGTCGAGGATCGCGACAAAGGGCGCCTCGGTTTCGGCGAGCCCCATCAGGAGATTGCCTGCCTTGTAGCCCTCGTTCGTGTCCCGGTGCAGCAGCACCGCATCGAAGCCATCCGCGGCGAGACGCGTGACTTCTTCCTCGGCGATGCCGGTTGTCGCATCGGTGCTGTTGTCGAGCAGCTGGATTTCGAGCCGGTCCCGGGGCCAGTCGAGGGCTGCTGCCGCGGCCAGCGCGCGAACCACAAGTTGCCCTTCGTTGAAAGCGGGGATTTGCACCACGACCCGGTGCAGTTCGCGCGCCTCGGGAATATCCGGCGCTGGCGGGCGGGTGCGAAAAAAGTGCAGGCATCCGGCAAGCACGATGAGCACCGGAACTTGCGCTGCAACCAGGATGACGGTTGCGATGATCACGGCGGCATTGAGAAAATCCATGAGCACCCGGAGATCAGGCGGAAATTTTCGTGCCGGCGGCGGCCGCGCCGTCCACCGCCTCGATCAGGACTTCCCCGCCGTCGCTCAGGTCGGCGTACCCCGTCACCCGGCCGGCCGGCCCGCCCTCGATCCGGAACATCACCGCGTCAAGGATGCGGTGGGCAAAGCTCTCCTCGCCGGCTGAGACCGCAAGCACACCCGCATTCGCGAAATAGCTGCCGTCCATCAACGCGGCTGACACCGGAAACGAGATCTTCAGCGTCTCGCCGGCCCGGACTGGCCCGACGCCGTCGCCCGCGCCGTGGGACGTCTGCCCACCGATATCGACGCCGTTCACCGAGCGCAGCATCATGCCGAACCGGACCCGCTCGAAATCCTGCGCGAACCGAACCTCGTAGGTGAACCGCAGCTTCATCCCGTGGCGGAGCACATTTACCCGTTTCCCGCGGGCAGTGCGAAATTCGGGTGCGCTGATCTCCGCGCCCTTGCATTCGAACGGCACGGTGCTCTCCGGCACAAGTCCCGGATCGAACCAGGCGCCGTCGTCGCCATCGGCAGGCCCGGCCGTCCCGGCGGCATCGCCGGCGGGTTTCGGATCCTCCAGCGGGGCGCCCGCCCGGATTTTCTCGCGAATGTCGGCGACGCGTTCGGCCGGCGCATAGAGCAGGCGCTGATAGCGCCCCACCACCGCCTTGGGCTCACCGCTCATCAGGCATTCGCCGCCATCCAGCAGGATCGCCCGGGTACAAACCTCGATGATGGTGTTGACGCTGTGGGAGACGATAATCACTGTCGCACCCGCCGCGCGGATGTTTTCCATCGCGCTGATGCATTTCCGCTGAAAGGCCTCATCGCCCACCGCGAGCGCCTCGTCGACGATCAGGATGTCCGGCTCGACCGAGATCGCGACCGCAAAGGCGAGCCGTGCCCGCATGCCCGTCGAGTACGTCTTCAGCGGATGGTCGATGTAAGCGCCGATATCGGCAAACCGCAGGATGCCGTCGAGCTTTATGCCGATCTCGCGCGGCGTGAGGCCGAGGATGGTTGCGTAGAGACGGACGTTCTCGCGCCCGGAAAATTCCGGATTGAACCCGGTTCCAAGCTCCAGCAGGGCGGCCACCTTGCCGCGCACTTCGTATTCGCCGCGTGTCGGCGTGACGGTGCCGCTGAGCATCTCGAGCAACGTCGACTTACCCGAGCCATTGCGCCCGACGATCCCCAGCGTCTCCCCCTGATGGATCTCCAGATCGAGCCCGCGCACCGCCCAGGCCTCGCGATAGAACTTTTGCCAGGCGCCGAGCAGGAGCTGAAACAGCCGATCGCGCGGCGTCGCGTAGAGATGATAAGCCTTGCCAAGGCCGCGGGTGCGGATGACCGGTTCAGACCACATCGGCGAACGCATCCCGGAGGTGGAGAAAGACCCAGAGCCCGAAGACCGCAACCAGGGCGGCGACGGCAAACGTCGCGCCAAAGAACAGGAGGCCCGGCACTTCGCCCCAGAACACGACCTGGCGCAGCATCACCACATAGGGCGTGATCGGGCACAGCAGCGCGAAGGGCTTCACGGCCGCGGGCAAGGTTTCGTAGCTGTAGAAAATCGGCGTGATGAAGATAAAGACCGGCATCACCTGGGACACCGCAAGCCGGGTGTCGCGGATCAGCAGTCCGATGGCGGATGCGATCCAGGCGAACCCCAGCATCAGCAGGCAGAACGGCAGGAAGATAAGCGGCACCAGCACGACCGTCCACGGTGGGGCGCCATGGAACGGCACATAGAGAACGATCAGCAGCACCAGCCCGATCAGCGCATTGAACAGCATATGCCCGACCGCGACGACCGGCAGAACCTCGACCGGAAACACGACTTTCTTGATGAGATGCGCGTGCTCGACCAAAAGGCCCGAGCCGCGCACGACTGTCTCGGAGAAAAACGAGTAGAGCAACAGCCCCGACCAGAGGAACACGGGGAAATTGATTGTGCCGTTCCGGGTCTGCGGGTCGGCGGTCTTGAAGATCACCGTGAAGACGAGCATGTAAACCGCCAGCAACAAAAGCGGGCTCAGCACCGACCAGACACCGCCCAGCAGCGAGTCCCGGAACCGGCCGTGGATATCCCGGCGTATCAGCTCGCGCACCATGCCAGCGGACCCGACGAGTCCGCGGATTGTCACGAAGAGACCCGCGGGGCCCGAGTCGCGTTCACGCCAGACCCTGACGGGCGGCGACGTCATTACCGCGCCCTCGGCATGCGATTGCGGAAAACCAGTGCCATATGCGGACTTGACCTCGTCGCAGGTTTTGCGGTTCCTGTGCCCGCGGCGGAACAGGCCGCAGCGCAGCACCCGGCGGGAACCGAATGAGCAAGATCGAAGCCGAATCCCTGAGGATTCCCGACGTCAAACTCATCCGTCCGAAAAAGTTCGGAGACAACCGCGGGTTTCTGTCGGAAACCTACAACAGGTCCGATCTGCTTGCCATCGGCGTCGACTGCGATGTCGTGCAAGAAAATCACTCCCTGTCGGCAAACCGCGGCACGGTCCGCGGGTTGCACTGGCAGATGCCTCCCTATGAGCAGACCAAACTGGTGCGCGTGGTCCGCGGGTCGATCCTCGATGTGGCAGTGGATCTCCGGAAGGGCTCGCCGACATATCTGCAGCATGTGACCGCCGTAATCAGCGCCGACGACTGGAACCAGATCCTGG
>JAJFFI010000249.1 GCA_021776755.1 Alphaproteobacteria bacterium
TGGAATGTCGGTTGTAGGCGAAGTAGAGATTGCGCCGGTCGTTGTCAGGTCGGTTTGCCTGCGATCCGTGAACCAGCCCGCCCGAGAAAATTACGACTGTCCCGGCCCTACCAGTGCACTGAAATGGCTTATCGCCTCCAAGCAGACGGTCGACGACAAGATCCGGCACGACATGCAGGGCATAGCTCGTGGTCTTGGTGTCGTACTCGCTCTTGATCAGGCCCTCTTTATGGGAGCCTGGAATAAAGCGAAGCGGGCCACTTTCCTCATGCGTATCGTCGAGCATGATGAGGATGGTGAGCATGTCTCGATGCCCGCCTTCGGGGACACCGTCCTCAACCCAGCTGCCATAGTCCTGGTGCCACTGAAAAACGTCGCCACTACCGGCAACCTTGTAGTTGAGGCGCGACTGATAGAGGTACGTGTCCTGGCCAACGATCTGGCGCACCGGCTCAAACAATCGGGGTAACCGCAACGCGAGCCTGCACGCTTCGGAATCCATTTCGACGGCCCAGGCGGCGCGGAGCGACGTGCCATCTTTCTCGTACACGTTCGCGTCCGGGTGACCCCGTTTGGGGGTGCGCAGAACCTCTGCGTCAGCCTGCAGCAGCTCCAGTTCGGCTTGCGTGAGAATACCGTGGAGAACGATGAAGCCATCTTCGTCGTATTGCTTGAGCTGATCTTTGGTAAGTTTCATTTCGATCTGCCTTTCCGTTTCAGCCTGGCCAAAGTGTGCGGTTGGTTATCTCCTCGAAAAATCCATGCATACCGATCTGTATGCAGAGTTTCAGGTGACAATCCGCCGTAATTTCGTGCCCAGGTCCTGATCCTTTCGTTCCGGTGTTGAATTCGTCAGGCAACCCATTCGCTGACCGGCGCATTCGCCTCGTGCAGCGGCTGGCAAACGACATCGAGGAGCGCCGGGCCGTCATGTTCGACGGCCTGCCCGATCGCCGATTTCAGATCCGCAGGGTCCGTAACCCGCCAGGCGCGCACACCATAGGCCTCGGCGACTTTCGCATGGTTGGTCTCGTTGAAATCGACCGAGAAGTAGCGTTCGTCGAAACCGGTCTTCTGCCCTGCCTTGATCCAGCCGTAGACGCTGTTCGAAAGCACGATAAAGATGATCGGCAGGTTGTATCGGGTGACTGTTTCCATCTCACCGATCGTGAACCCGAAGCTGCCATCCCCCATGACTGAGACAGTTTGAACGTTTGGGCGAGCGAGATGAGCGCCGACGGCAGCGGAAAGCGAGTAGCCGAGAGCCCCGTGGGCCCGGTTCGAGATGAACTGCCGCCCTGCCGCGTGAACAGGATAGAAAGCCGAGAAATACGGGCATGGCGTTCCCGGGTCGGCGACGATGATTGCGTCGTGCGGAAGTACGTCCTGCAGGTCTGATATGAAACGCTCGGGCTTTATCGGGACCGCATCGCTTGAGGCAAGTTCGTGAAATGCCTGGGTCTTGCGGCTCTTGGCCCGTGCGACAGCATCAGCACCGGCAGACCCTTTCAGCTGACTTGCGCCTGGTCCAGCGATTGCGTCTCGCAGGGCCGCGAGGCAAAGGCGAGCATCTCCGACAATACCGGCGTCAGTCTTGTAGTTGGCGCCGATGACGCAAGGATCGACATCGATATGGACGATCTTTGCCGATGACGACGGAAACCGCCAACGTTCAGTGGTAACCGATCCGGCGCGGCAACCGACAAACAGCACGACATCCGCTTCGGCCACGACATCGCGCGTCGGTGGCGTGCCGCCGTTGCTACCAACCACCCCGAGGGCCAATGGATGTGTATCGGGTATTGTTCCTTGCCCGCTGATTGTGGTGCCAACCGGCGCGCCGAGCAATTCGGCGAGCGACTCGAGTTCTGCTTCGGCACCGGAAATAATGACACCGCCGCCACAGACAATGACAGGCAATTTCGCGGCGGCCAGTACCTCGGCTGCCGCCGTCACCAGGGCTGGATCCGGTCCTACCCGGCGCGCCGGATAAACACCAAGCGACGCATCACCCCAGACATCGGCCTCTTCCACGTCGCCCTTCTGGACATCGAACGGCAGCCCGATATGGGCCGCGCCGGGCCGTCCCGTGGTCATGTTGGCAAAGGCGCTTCGGAAGACCCGCGGCACGTCGACACTCCGGTCGAGCACAGCATTCCATTTGGTCAGCGGCCGGAACAGCGCTTCCTGGTCGAGTTCGGTCAATGTGTAGCGACCACGCGAAGAAACAGCGACATCCGTGGTGATTGAAAGCACCGGCACCGAGGACTCGTTCGCCTCGACCAGCCCGGGGAGGATATATGTCGCTCCGCCCCCGCTCGGACCTTCGCAAACGCCGACTCGCCCACTGATCCGCGCATAGGCATCTGCCATGTACGCCGCCGACCGTTCATCGCGGCACAGCACGTGCTTGATCCCGTGGTCAAGCCGGTAAAGGGCATCGTAAAAAGGTAGGCTGGTGTCGCCGCACAGGCCGAAGAGATATTCGACGCCGTGGTTCTGCAGCATCCGGACGACGGCCTCGGCTCCATTCATCTTGCTCATTTCCCGGTCTTTTCTTCTGCGGCTTCTTTGGTGGCCAGGGTGTCTCCCATATAGATCCGGGCAAACCCCTCCTTGATGACTTCGACGATCTGGTCG
>JAJFFI010000250.1 GCA_021776755.1 Alphaproteobacteria bacterium
GGTGGTGGTGGTATCGGCCAACGAGGACCCGCCTGCGATCCGTCGTGCGCTCGATTTCGGAGCCTCGGGCTTCGTCCCGAAGTCATCGTCTGTCAGCGAAATGCGCGCAGCCGTGAGAGATGTCCTGGACGGCGAGGTTTGGGTGCCTCCGGAACTCGACCTGTCCGAGATCGACGACAGCGAAGAGGCGCAGATCGCCGGTCGTCTTGCCACATTGACGCCCCAACAGGTCCGTGTGCTGATGATGTTGACGCAGGGTCTTTTGAACAAGCAGATTGCCTATGAGCTGGGTGTTTCGGAGGCAACCATCAAGGCGCATGTCTCGGCGATACTGCAGAAGATGGGTGTTGAAAGCAGGACTCAGGCGGTTATCGCGGCGAGCCGGATCGACGGCGATCACTGGCAGGCCCCTGAAAGCTGATACCGTCGCGGGGAGTTCCGCTGTGTGTTATTCGGCGGCTTCCACTCTGGTTCTGTGCTGTGACAGAAGAACTCTCAACGCCGCCGGTTTCACGGGCTTGTTGACCACCACGATGTCCTTGGCCACAGCCTCGTCGTGCAGCGTCCGGCTCCGGTCCGCCGTTATCAGAATGGCGGGAATGTTGCGACCGAACTTCCAGCGCATCTTGACGATCAGGTCGAGTCCGTTCTCGGTATCGAGATGATAATCCGCCAGCAGGACATTGGGTGGTGTGGTGCGCCCGTGCATCAGCTTCTGTGCCGCCTCGCCGTCACGCGCGGTCAGAACCTCGCAACCCCAACCGCCCAGCAAAGCGCGCATGCCGTTCAGGATTTCCGGTTCGTTGTCGACGCACAGGACCGTCATGCCTGACAGGTCCGACGGTCGTGCGCCGATCCGCCGTTGTATCGTGCGGCTGGCTGGCACCGGAGTGGCGATCGGCAGCTCGATGGCGAACATCGAGCCGCGGCCGAAGCGTGATTTCAGGATGGTCCGATGGTCGAGCATCTGGGCAATTCGTTCGACGATCGAGAGGCCGAGCCCCAGACCCTTCGAGCCGCCGGCGGAATTGTCGAGACGCTGGACCTCCTGGAAAATGACCTTGCGCTTGCCGTCCGGGATGCCGGAGCCGGTATCGTGGACCTCGACCGAAAGCGTGGCGCCCGTGCGCCGGCCTCCGATCAGGATCTTGCCGTGCTGGGTGTATTTGACGGCATTGGATACTAAATTCTGCATTACGCGGCGCACCAGGCGGCGGTCCGACCGCACGGAAAGGCTGCACGGCATCACGCGCAGATCGAGATTCTTCTTCGCAGCCAGGGGGCCGAACTCGACCAGCAGCGTGCCGAGCAGTTCGTCGATGCGGAACGTGGACAGTTCCGGCTTCATTGCCCCGGCGTCCAGCCGGGAGATGTCCAGCAACGCGCCGAGAATTTCCTCGACCGCCTCGAGCGAGGCGTCGACATTGCCGATCAGGCTGCCCGCCTCCTCGCCGGCCTGCCGTTCGACAAGGCTGGTGGTATAAAGCCGCGCGGCGTTGAGAGGCTGCAGGATGTCGTGGCTGGCCGCGGCCAGAAAGCGGGTCTTGCCGATATTGGCTTCCTCGGCGCTGGCCCTGGCGACTTCGAGTTCGTGGTTGAGCTTGGTCAGTTCCGCGGTGCGTTCCTGGACGCGGCGCTCCAGCGTTTCGTTGGCCCGTTCCAGCGCTTCCGATGCCTCGACGCGCTCGGTAATGTCGGCGAAGGTCACCACGATACCGCCGTCCGGCATACTGCTGGGGCGCACCTCCAGAACCGTGCCGCTGTTGGGCATGCGTTCCTGGTAGGGTTCCATCATGACGACGAACCTGTCGATCCGGTCGGCGATGATCGCATCGACATCTTCTTTGCTGAAGCCGCCGTGCTCCACGCTGTGGCGGATGATTTCACCCAGCGGAACGCCGACGCGCCCGAGGTCTGCGGGCATGCCGAGCAGATGGCGGAACTGCCGGTTCCAGCAAATCAGTCTCAGATCCGCATCGAACACGGCAATGCCCTGGCGGACATGATCCAGCGCCGACTGCAGCAGGTCGCGGTTGTACTGGATTGCGGCGGACGCGTCGTCGAGCAGCTTCATTGCGCCGCGCGCGTTCAAACTGTGGCGCTCCAGCAGCAGCGCCAGCACCAGGCGTGACGAAGCCGCGCCCACAGCGCTCGCCAGCAGATGTTCGGCGAAGCGCAGCATTCGCACGTCGGCTTCGCTGTCGGGATCGACTTCGACCTTGCGGGTAGCACCGAATTCCGCGAACGACCGTTCCGTGCGCTCCTCGCCGAGGTAGCGCGAAACAGTGGCCTTCAGGTCGCCGACCAGTATCGACGTGCGCCACAACCGGAAGCTCGGCGCACTGCCAGGCAGGTCCTCGTTGACGAAAGCATTGGCTTGCAGCCGCTCGATCGGCTGCGGCTTGGACAACAGTGACAGGGTAATGTAGCCGGCGATGTTGAACAGTAGGCTCCACAGCACGCCATGGGTGAGCGGATCGAACTCCAGGTTGAACAGGACCTGCGGACGCAGCAGTGAGATGCCGAGCGGGCCGTTTTCGAGCAGGCCTTGCGGAAACCATCGCGTGTCGGCAAATGATGGCAGCAGCAGGGTATAGGCCCACACGGCGAACCCCGCGCCCACGCCCGCGATCGCCCCGCGCGCGGTTGCCCTGCGCCAGATCATGCCGCCAAAGAAGGCCGGCGCGAATTGCGCGATCGCCGCGAATGAAATCAGGCCGATCGACGCCAGTGCCAGCGTGTCGTTGATCGTCCGGTAGTAGATGTAGGCCAGGAACATGATGGCGAAAATGGCGATCCGCCTGATGTTGAGCAGCACCGAGCCCATGTCGTCGCGTGCGCCCAGCGTGTTCTCCCGGTTGCGCAGGATCATGGGCATGACCAGGTCGTTGCAGACCATGATGGACAGCGCAACAGAGGCGACGATCACCATGGCG
>JAJFFI010000026.1 GCA_021776755.1 Alphaproteobacteria bacterium
GTCTTGAACGCCTGTTCGGAGGAATCCACCGAATGGTAGGATCCGTCGGTCAGAACCACGGCAACGTCGACGACCGGGAACCCCAGCGGACCGTGCGGCAGATATTCCCTGATCCCGGTTTCGACCGCCGGAATATACTGCTTGGGCACGACGCCGCCGGTGATGGTGTCGGAGAATTCGAACCCCGCCCCGCGCGGCAACGGCTTGATATCGACCACGATATCGCCGAACTGTCCGTGACCGCCACTCTGCTTCTTGTGCCGGCCGCGTACACTCGTCGACTTGCGGATGGTCTCCTTGTAGGGCACGCGACGCGGCCTGGTCTCGGCAGCGATGCCGTATTTGCCCTGCAGCCGTTCGAGCGCGACGCGCAAATGCATCTCGCCCTGCCCCCACACCACCATTTCATGGGTGTCGGGATTGTGCTCAAGCGAAATCGAGGGGTCTTCCTCCCCAATCTTGGTCAGGGCCGCGGAGAGCTTGACCTCGTCCTTGCGCTCCTGCGCGGCAACCGCGAGCCCGAGCACGCCGGGCAGCGGCACGATCGGGCGCAACTGCGGTGTCGAGCCCTTCTCGGTCGAGAGCGTCTCGCCGGTGATGACGGAATCCATCCGCCCGAGAGCAACAGTCGCGCCGGCCTCCACAGTGCCGACCTTGGTCGGCTCCTGGCCAAGCAACTGAAACACCCCGGACACCCGCTCGTCTTCACCATCGCGGCCATAGAGCACGGTCCCGTCACCGACCTGGCCGGAAAGGACCCGTGTCAGGGACAGCTTGCCGCCGTGGGTGGTATGGAAGGTCTTGAGCACCTGCACGATTGTATTGCTGCTGCCGGCATCCACACCCAGACGTTCCGCCGTGCTGGCGACGAACGGCGCCTCGTGTCGCAGTGCCTTCAGCAGCCGCAGGATGCCGTTGCCGTTCTCGGCCGCCCCCAGCAAAACCGGGCAGATCAGCCCCTCGGCCAGTTCGCGAGCCAGATCGTCAAACACCTGGTCACGCGGCGGCTCCATGTCCTCAAGCAGCGCCTCCATCAACTCGTCATCGTAGTCGGCGAGCTTTTCGAGCATCGAGAAACGGGCTTCGGAATTGCGGTCGCTCATCGCCTCGGGCAGATCCACCACCTCGCTTGCCGCGTGTTCGCGGTAGATGAACGCGCGCTCGAGCGCCAGATCGATAAACCCCGTCGCAATGCCGTTCTCCCAGATCGGCACCTGACGCAGCACCAGCGGCCGCGCGCTCGCCGGCTGCAGCATTTGCAGCATGTCCCGGATCCGGCCTTCCGCCTTGTCGATCTTGTTGATGAACAGGAAATGCGGGATCCCCTGATCGTCCAGCTCTTTGAGAATGAGCTGCAGGGCCGGTATCTTCTTGTCGTCGGGTTCGAACACCACGACGGCCGCGTCGACACACGCCAGCGCAGCGGTTTGCTCCTGGAGAAACTCGACCGAACCCGGACAATCGATGAATGTAAAGGACTCATCCATGAACGACGTCGTGGCAACATTCACCTCCACGCTCATGTCATGCGCGCGGGCCTCGGGTGAAGCGTCGCCCACCGTATTGCCCTCGTCGACCCTGCCTTGTCGCGAGATCGCTCCGGTGCGTTCCAAAATGCTTTCGAGAAGTGTCGTCTTGCCGCTCAGATAGGGGCCCAACAATGCGATGCATCGCGGACCCCGGGCTTGGTTGCCGTTTATCTGGTCCATCATTTTTCCTCCCTTGGTTAGCGGTCAAGGGCCGGACATGGCGTGTTTTTGTTCGTCTTCTTGTCGTCCGGATAAGATGGTCCCAATCTTTTGGCAAACTTGCAAGTCCCAATACAATCGATTTCTTAATTCTTGCCTGTGTAAGATTGTCACCACACGCATGTCGGACGCACCTTGAAATTACCGCCGGCATATGGTTTTCCCCTTTGGCCCGGAACAGTGACCCGGGACTTTCGCGGCCGCCGATCCGGCATGATCCGATGAAACAGACCGACCTCGCCAGAAAAATCCGCGAAAGCCTGCGCAAGTCGGAATGGCTCAAGACCCCCGACCTGATGCGCTACCGCAGGCGCACGCTGGCGCCGCTGCTTGCGCATGCCCGCACCACAGTGCCGTTCTACAAGGACAGGCTGGCGCCCCTTTTTGACGGCTCGGACCGCATTCGCTGGGAGCATTGGGCACGGGTCCCCATCATGACCCGAACGGACTTGCAGACCGAGGGCGAGCGGCTGATCAGCACGAATATCCCGAGACAGCACATGCCCACGACCACGGAGTCCTCGTCCGGGTCCACCGGCATCCCGCTCGAGATCACCTCGACACGGTTTTCCGGAATGATGAAGAACGCGCTCGAAAGCCGGCTGATGGAATGGGCCGGGCTGGATACCTCGCTCAAGATGGCGTCGATCAAGCCCCTGTCGCCGGGCGATGCGGATTATCCGGCAGGCCGGATGACGAAATCCTGGGCCAGTCGGAAATCGCCGAATGACCGCATCGGACCTCTCGTCCGGCTTAACCAGATGACGCCGGTTCACCAGCAGGCCGAATGGCTGCGGCGCCATGACCCCGCCTATCTCTCCACCTTCCCTTCGAATGCTCGTGCCCTTGCCGACTATTTCGCCGCCAACGACCTGAAACTGCCCGGCCTCCAGACAATTCTGCCCTATGGCGAGATCGTCACCCAGGACTTCCGCGACCGGTGCCTGGAGGTATTCGGCGCCAGTGTCTTCGATAATTACAGCGCAACCGAATGCGGCCTGATCGCCCTGCAATGTCCGGACGCGTCGGGCGTCTATCATCTGCAGAACGAAACCGTGATCGTTGAGGTGCTCGACGAGGATGGCGGGGCCACAGCGCCGGGCAAGGTCGGCCGCGTGGTGCTGACCACGCTGCACAACTACGCCCAGCCGCTGATCCGCTACCGGATGGGCGACCTGGTCGAGGTCGGCAATCCATGCACCTGCGGCCGCCACCTGCCGGTCATCAACCGGATCGCCGGACGCTCGCGCCATCTGTTCCGGTTCCCCGACGGCACCGAGATGCTGCCCGACTTCAGGTCCAAGACCATATTGAAGTATCTCGATCCTCTGGCCTGGCAGGTCGCCCAGACCGGACCCATGACCATCGAGTTCCGCTATGTCCCGGGCACCGGCGGCGCAAGTCCGGACTTCGACGGCATGACCACCTACATCCGCGCTGCGCTCGGCGTCGAGGTCGAGGTCAATTACGTGACCCGCGACGAAATCCATCAGGCCGCCAGCGGCAAGGTATTCGACTATGTCAGCGAACTATGACGATCAATCCAATGCGCCTCGGAGGCAGACCCTGAATGGCTGAGAACCTTGCCGCCCGGTTCGCGGAACAGCTGGACGAAACCCAGTGGCGCAGCCCCGATGACCTGGCCCGCCACCGCAGGGAAGCGCTTGGCCCCCTCGTGGTCCATGCCCGCGACACCGTTGAATTCCACCGCGACCGGCTGGCGCCGCTGTTCGGCAGCGACGGCAAGCTTCACCTGGAGCGCTGGGGGCAGGTGCCGCTGATGACCAGGGCCGACCTGCAGTCCCAGGGGCAACGCCTGATCAGTTCCGCGGTGCCCGAGAGCCACGGACCGACGGCGACCAAGACAACGTCCGGCTCGACCGCGATGCCGATCAAGATGACCACAACCCGGTTCGCCAACCAGATCGGCAAGGCCATGACGCTGCGCCTGTTCGACTGGGCGGGGCTTGATCCGGCACTGTCCATGGCCGCGATCAGCGAGGGCCATTCCGGCAAGGCCGCCTATCCCTCCGGGCGCCGGAGACGCCATTGGCATCCGCGCGCCGCGATGGCGAAAACCGGCGGTGGCGCCTATCTGATGCTCGATCTCACCACCCCGGTCCATCAGCAGGCGGAATGGCTGATCCGCAACGCGCCCGACTACCTCCACACCTTTCCGTCGAACGCCCGCGCCCTTGCGGGCCATTTCACCGAGACCGGCGAACCGCCGCCGCCGATCAGAAAGATCATGACCT
>JAJFFI010000251.1 GCA_021776755.1 Alphaproteobacteria bacterium
GCCCGGAGCATGACCGACTGGGGCGTGCGGCTCCGCGAGGCCCGCGTGGTGGCCGACATCGAGGACGAAGTGGTGGACGCCGTGAATACCTGCCGCGCCCGCTACGACTATGTGTTCACGTCCGGCGGAATCGGCCCGACCCATGACGACATTACCGCGGGCTGTATCGCGAAAGCTTTCGGCGTCGCGCTCATCCGCAACCCCGAGGCGGTCGCGATCCTTGAGGATCACTACGACCCCGGCGACCTCACCGAAGCCCGCCTCAAGATGGCTGAAACGCCCGAGGGCGCGGTTCTGATCGACAATCCGGTGAGCCGCGCGCCCGGGTTTCAGATGGAGAATGTCTTCGTGATGGCAGGCATTCCCCGCATCATGCAGGCAATGCTGGACGGCCTCCGGGACCGCATTGCGGGCGGTGACCCGGTAATATCGGTGACGATCTCGGCGTTCCTGCCCGAGGGCGAGATTGCCGTCGGCTTCGGTGTGCTGCAGGCGAAATATCCCGAGATCGACATGGGCAGCTATCCCTTCTACCGGATGAAAAAACTCGGGACGAGCCTGGTCCTCCGCGGCACTGACGCGGTTATGCTCGAGGAGGCCGCGGGTGAGCTCCGCACGCTCATACGCGGCATGGGGCAGGAGCCCGTCGAGGAGGCGGCAACGTGAAGGAATACCTGCCCTACATCCTCGGCGCGCTTGGCGGCGGCGGGGTTTTGCTCGTCTGGACGGGCTTCAAGCGGCTCGCCGACAAGGCCCGCGAGGATGCCGAGCGGCGCAAGGGATGGTGGAGGCTAAACGGCGGAGTCGCCCTGATCGCTTTTTCGGCCTGGCTGCTGTTCCAGTTTGCCTGAGGTTACTCCGGAGGCAGCGCCCGCTTGACCGCCTCGGCCACCAGAAGGCCGACAATCCACGCGACCAGCGGCACGATGAAGATGTAGTTGAACCACGGGTGCGACGGATCGCTGCCGGTCTTCCACAGCACGAACCCGATCCATGCGGCCGAAACGGCCAACCCGATCCGGGTCCAGAAAACGCGGGTTCTCCACGCGGGCGGCGAGGAGCTCACCGACCGGCCCGGCGGGTGCGAATCGGGCCCGGCACCTGGCCGACCAGGATCTTGCCAACGCTTCCGACACCGTCGGCCAATGGCAGCATCAACCGCTCCCAGACCGTTGTCGAAGACAGGAGCGACGGGAAGTGGCGGCTGAACAGCGGCACCCGGCGTTCCGATACTGCGCGGTAGAGGGCGAGAAAATAGGCCGCGATATAGCTGCCATCCTCGATTTCCGATGTCAGCCGGCCGGTCATGTCTTCTCCGTAGCGCCGTGCAACCTCGGTGCCGAACAGGCGGTAGCGGAAGTCCGCGCCGCCATCAACCGGCTCGACGATCACGATGTGGCCGAGGGCCGGGCGCATGTCGATTGGATCAATGGAACCGGCGAGTGGGATGCAAGAGCCGCGATGCAGACCGGACCAGTATGTGTGCAGAAAACTCAATTCGCGCGACCGGAGGTCGACCAGGTCCGGCTCCCATATGATGACCGGCGGCTCGGTTTTCTGGCGCGAAAAGAGCCGCTTGACGGGCCCGCGGTCCTGTCCGGTCAGCGCCCCTGTCAGATGTTCAACCAGCTTCCGGTCGATACTGCTCACTTGCCCGCTTCCCGATCATTGCGCTGTCACGCAACAGGTGCCGCAACCTGGATCGCGCCGACCCGATGCCACCACCTCGACGTGTCCTATCGACGCATGCCAACGGGGCGAGTTCAATGCTAAAGCGCTTGATATTCGGGTATTCGACCATGAAACCGAAGAAACGCCGGGGGTTTCCACATGGGCGCGCCCAACCGAGGGGACTGGCGCTGACGGGGGCTTTGGCTTACCAATCGCCCCGGATTCGGGAGTGCGCCGCCATCGCCAGCAGGCTACGGCAGCCGCACTCGTCACGCGGACGTGGCGGAACTGGTAGACGCAGCGGACTTCAGGGAGTTTCGTATTGTCAAACGGTGAGGGGTGGATACAGGCTCCGATGTGGCAGGCGTGGGGCAACCTCACGCGCTTGCAGTGGAGCGGGCGCATTGCATTCGAGGCAGAAATTAAAAATGAGAGAACGCAAGCGTCGACGATCTGTCTGGCGCCAGCATCACAATCACCGATTGCGGCGCGAACTATAAGCGATCCATACCCGAGCATCTGGATTGCTTACGCGAGCACTCGATATTTTGCGGCATGATCCTTGCTCAGTCCGTCTCTCTGATGGAGCGGCATGCGAAACTTATTACCTATATTGTCAACAATGCTCGTTGGGATGCGCTTGAGACGGGCCTCAATGATGACGAAGAAGAGTTGGTGGACTTGGTGGACTTGGTGCGTCTTGAGGGCGGCACCGGCGTTTGGTCCGATAGTTTGATTGAAAGAACCGGACAAGAATGGGAGCGAGTATACAAGGGCAAGTCGGGCTTGATTGAGGTGTCAGAAGTGCGCAATGCATTGCTTCACGGTTATTCAAAAATGACGAAGCAACTAGCCCAAATCGCCAGTGCCAAGGGATGTACTCTGCCATTTGCACATGGTGATGAGATAGCCATCGGATTTGAACTTCTCCATGAATATCGAGGGCGAATTCGATCATTCTGTAGGATTGTGGGCGATGGCGTTATCTTGAAGAGCCGCGGAAAAACATAGGTTGACTAGGCGGCGAGTTGAAATCGTGCGGGCGTGGCGGAATTGGTATACGCGACGGGCTTAAAACCCGTTCCTCCAACGGAGGTTGAGGGTTCGAGTCCCTCCGCCCGCACCAACTCTTGCGCGGTGGCGTCCGCTGAGGCGGGCCCGACGCGGGCGTGAAGATCATGGGTGGATTGTTTGCATCGAGTCTAACTTTCGCGCTGACGCTCCTGCTGTCCTTGGGGCAGGTCTGGGCGGGAGACGTCTACAAATTCCAGAAATCCGTTCCGGTCATCGAAGCGACGCTCGATTACACGCAGCCCGAACTGGCCAGGAACAGTGCATTCCACGACGCCATCGAGGCCCAAGTGGGAAAAACGGTGTACCTGAAGCTGACGATCATTCCCCGGGATGCCGACAGCTATTCCCTGATCGAGGTTCAGCCGTCGCAGGAGCTGGCGGTCACATGCGGGACCGCCGCCGTGCCGGGTGGCCGGAGCGAGATTGGATACATCAACGATACAAAGTATTTCTACCGGCTGGGTTTTCACAATGCTTTGGATTTTCACGGCCCGGTTACAGTAATTATCAGTAACAGGCTCAAAAACCCGTATCAGGAATTGAAGTGTTCAATCCGCGATTACTTGAATACAAAGCATACCGACGTAATTATTCGAGGTTTCTTTCGGGTTTACTCTTCGGATATCCCGACCGCGATCAAATACGATCTCTATCCGGTCCCATCCCCGGACTTGCGCTGACCGGGTGATGCGATCACGTCGTTAGCTTGTTCCCAACGCTTCCGGTGGTATTGTCCGCGCCCATGAGCACTGACGTTTCCGCCGAGACGAGTTCCAGGCCGACCGTCCGCCCGTTCATCCTTTCGGGCGGGTCGGGGACGCGGCTCTGGCCGTTGTCGCGGCGGCTCTATCCCAAGCAGTTCATACCTCTGGTCGACGAGGTCAGCCTGTTCGAACAGGTGCTGGGTCGGGTGTCGGACATCGATTTCCTGTCACCTCCGGGCGTTATTTGCAGCGAGGGGCACCGGTTTCTCGCCAAGGAACAGGCGGCGCGGGCCCGGGTCGATCTGGCGGCGATCCTGGTTGAGCCTGAAGGGCGCAATACCGCGTCCTCGGCTGTGCTGGCGGCCTTGCGGGCGGCGGAAGACGGACCGGACTCGGTCGTTGTCCTGCTGCCCTCGGACCATTTGATCGGCGACCTGCCCAGGTTCCGCGCGGCGATGGAGGCGGCCCTCACGGCGGCCCGCGACGGATATATCTGCACGTTCGGAATTACCCCGACCTCACCGCACACCGGGTATGGCTACATCAGGCTTGGCGAGAAACTCGGCGTGGATACGCACCGCGTCGACCGTTTCCTTGAAAAGCCCGACCGCGCAAAAGCCGAAAAGTTGATCGAGGCGGGCGGCACGCTCTGGAACAGCGGCATGTTCGTCTTTCGCGCAGATGTATTCCTTGCCGAGGCGGAGAGCTTTTGCCCCGAGGTCGTCGCCGCGTGCCGGGCGAGTCTGGACGCTGCCGAAAATCTCGGCGCCGAAGTGCTGATCGATGCCGGCGAATTCGCAAAGAGCCCCAGACTTTCGGTCGATGTCGCCGTCATGGAGCGCACCAAAAAGGCTGCCGTCGTCGAAGCGGACTTCGGCTGGTCCGATGTCGGCTCGTG
>JAJFFI010000252.1 GCA_021776755.1 Alphaproteobacteria bacterium
CGGCTCGCGCGACTGCGCGGACGGCGGCAACTGCGGCGTTCCGGGGCTGATCGCCGTCGCCCAGTCGACGGAGGGCGCCGCCGCCAACCTCAAGGCCATCGCGTCACGGGCCCTCGAATCCGGGATCGCGCGGGCCGACCAGGCCTATCGGGCTTACACGGGGATTGGTCCCTATGCGCGCACGGCCAAGGACAAAGACAAAGACAAGGATGCGTCTGCCGGGTATCCGGAGATCCGCGCCATCGCCGCGCTCTATCCGGATGCGCTCTATGTCATCGTCGCGTCGCAGTCCGATGTGCGGGACATTGCAGGCCTCAAGGGCAAGGCGGTCGCCGTCGGTCTGAAAGACTCCGATGACGCGGAGACCGCCGGACTCATCCTCGACGCCCACGGGCTGAAGGGCCGCGCGGTCAAGCGGCGGCACCATACGGCGGACGAGGCAATCGCGCTCCTGTCCGAAGGCAAGCTCGACGCGGTGATCCTGATTGCGCCGACGCCGTCACCGCGGATCGCACGAATTGCCGAGACGTTCCCGATCCGCCTGCTGCCCGTCAAGGGCGCGCCCGCCAAGGCGCTGCTGGCGGCCAATCCGTTCTTTTCGCGGACCCGGCTCCAAGGCGATATCTATACCGGCGTCGCGCCGGTCGAAAGCCTCAGGATTTCGAATGTCTGGATGGTCTCGGCCGCGGTCGACCCCGACCTGGTCAAGTCGATCACCGCGTCGCTCTGGCATGACAGCACGCTGCGCGTGATCGCAAGGGGTCAGGGTCAGGCCGTGAAGATCAGCCCCGCCGGCGCGCTCGAGGGCATCGCGATCCCGCTGCATCCGGGTGCGGAGGCCTATTATCGCAGCAAGGGAATGCTCAAGACGTCAGGAGCAAAAAAGCCGGCGCCGGAAAAAGCCAGGAAACCGGTGTCCGAAGACTGAGCGCGATATTGGGCGCGGGACCGGGCTCGCCTCCTAGAGTTCGAATTCCTCGAGGATCCAGGGTTCGTCCTTTGCGGCCTTCACCCATTCTTTCATCGCAGGATAGTTCCACACCGCATCCATGTACTCGGCGATCGAATCCTCGACGTCGACACCATAGGTCCGGAACCGGGCGATGATTGGGGCGTACATCGCATCAGCGATGCCGAATTCGCCGAACAGGAACCCGTCGTCCTTTTCGGCCTTGATGCGCGCCCGGTCGCGCGCGTCGCGCCAGATCGCAGTCACCCGGTTGATGTCCTTCTGCGCTTCCGGCGTGATTTCGTGACCGGGATACGAGGCGCGGATATTCATCGGCAGGTTTTTGCGAAGCGCTGCAAATCCCGAATGCATCTCGCACGAAATCGCCCGGGCCATGCGGCGTGCGTGTTTGTCGGCGGGCCAAAGATGCGCGTCCGGGAACAACTCGTTCAGATACATGCCGATCGCGAGCGAATCCCAGATCCGCGAGTCCCCGTGATGCAGGCATGGCACCAGGCCGCTCGGCGAGATCTTCAGGATTTCCTGCTCTGAATTGCGCTCGCGGAGCGGAATGACGACTTCCTCGAAATCGGCCCCCGACGCCCGGGTAATGAGCCCGCCCCGGAGGGACCAGGACGAATAGTTCTTGTTTCCGATATAAAGCGTGAACTCGGCCATGCGTCCCGTCCGTGTAGCCCCGGCAATATCCGGCGCGTATTGGACGGTATGCCGGTGGCCATTGCAAGGCCCTCGAACCCGCCTTTTCAACCCTCGCGGGCCAGCATCGCGGAAGCCTTTTCAGCGCCGCAATAAACCGGCATTGTGTTGTCCGGCATCGAACTTCCCGGTGTCCCGCCGCGTTCCAAGCCCGTCTTGTGGAGTCCTCCTTGGGCCTGACCCTCGTCGAAAGCCGCAGCAAGACAGCTGTCCCGGTGACCCCGGTGACGCCGAAATCCCTCGACGCCTGGCTGAAGGACGGTGGCAAGATCGCGCGCGCATGGATCCGAAATACCGGCTTCACGGGCGAGCCCGGCGAGGTCTGCCTGGTGCCCGGGGAAAATGGCGCCGTTGATCGTGTCCTGGCCGGCGTCGACCCTGTGGCGCCCGACGGTTTCTACGCCTGGGGCGCGCTGCCCCGGCAGTTGCCGGCGGGGCTCTACCGGATGGACGACCCGACCGGCGACTGGCGTCCCGAACGCGCCGCCCTCGGCTGGGGTCTCGGCGGGTATCTCTATCGGAGCAAACTCGGCGCGGCCGGCCGGAAGAAATCCAGACCCGACGACATCGCGCGCCTGATCTGGCCCAAAGGCGTCGACCGGAAGGCGCTGACCCGGGTCATCAAGGCGACGACGCTGGTGCGCGAGCTGATCAACACGCCGACCGACGGCATGGGCCCGGCCGAACTCGCCAAGGCTGCCGAAAAACTCGCCAAGGCCCACAAGGCGAAGTTCAGGACCATCACCGGCGCCGATCTTCTGAAAAAGAACTATCCCGCGATCCACGCGGTTGGCCGCGCTGCCGGCAAGGGCCGCGCACCGCGGCTGATCGATTTCAGCTGGGGCAACACGAAACACCCAAAGGTGACGCTGGTCGGCAAGGGCGTGTGCTTTGACACCGGCGGCCTCGACATCAAGCCCGCCAGCGCGATGAAGCTCATGAAAAAGGACATGGGCGGAGCGGCCCATGTGCTTGGACTCGCGCAGATGATCATGGAGGCGAAGCTCAAGGTGCGCCTCCGGGTGCTGATCCCCGCGGTCGAGAACAGTGTCTCGGGCGAGGCGATGCGGCCGATGGATGTGATCACGTCCCGCAACGGCACGACGATCGAGATCGGCCACACCGACGCCGAGGGCCGGGTGATCCTGGCCGACGCGCTCGCCGAGGGCGCGACGGAGAAACCCGATCTGATGATCGATTGCGCAACGCTGACGGGGGCCGCCCGGGTTGCGCTCGGCACCGATCTGCCGGCAATGTTCTGCAATGATGACGAAATAGCCGCCGCCCTGACCGAAGCCGCCGGGCGGGAGTACGATCCGCTCTGGCGTCTGCCCCTCTGGCCGGGGTATAGAAAAATGATCGATGGCAAAACGGCAGACCTGACGAACTCGGCCGAAAGCGGCTATGCTGGCGCCATTACCGCCGCCCTGTTCCTGCAGGAGTTCGCCGGCAAGGGCACCCCCTGGGTCCATCTCGACATGATGGCCTGGAATACCTCGAACCGACCGGGCCGTCCGGAAGGGGGCGAGGCAATGGGATTGAGAGCGCTGTTCGCGCTGATCGAAAGCAAATTCGGAGGATAGACGTGGTCAAGAAGCCCGCGAAGAAGCCCGCCAAGAAACCCACCAAGGCGACGAAGGCGAAATCCGCTCCCGCCAAAAAGGCGCCAGCCAAGAAGGCACCGGCCAAGAAGGCACCGGCGAAGAAGGCGCCTGCGAAGAAAGCACCTGCGAAGAAAGCCCCTGCCCGAAAAGCCCCGGCCCGGAAGGCCGCGGCGCGCAAGGCGCCGGCTGCAAAGGCGCCGGCGGCTCGCAAGAAGGCGATGCCCGATACCGTGAAGCTCGTGCAGGCCCAGGCGGTTGCCTTGCTGCACGGCGCCGTCAGCGAGGCGGTGCGGAGCGACATGCCGGATCTCACCGCCCGCCAGATGGCGGTGCTGCTGTCGATCAACAGCAGCGACGGCCCGGCCACTGTCCGCGGGCTCGCTGGTGACCTGAACCTGCAGAAGCCCGCCATTTCGCGGGCTCTCGACCGGCTCGCCGATCTCGGCTTCATCGAGCGCAAGACGGACACCGGTGACCGCCGCAATGTGCTGATCCGCGCGACCGGCGGCGGCAATGCCTATCTCAGAAAGTTCGCGGACCTCGTTGTGCGCGCGGGCCGGATGAAGCACTAGCTTCCGCCCGGACACCGAGACGAAAAGGGCGGCCCCCGGAAAGGGAGCTGCCCTTTTTCATGCGCGCGCGGTCCGGCCTCAGTAGCCTCTGGCCGGTTCGACCTCATTCTTGGGGGGCTTCCCCGCCCGCACGCGCTGGATATTTTCCGCGACCTGTGCCGCGCCGGTTTCGGCATGGGTCAGTCCCGCGATGTGCGGCGTCATGCGTATCTTGGGGTGCGACCAGAACCGGTGCTCCGGAGGCGGCGGCTCGTCGCGAAAGACATCGAGGGCAGCCCCGGCAAGATGGCCCGCGTCAACCGCCGCCAGCAGGTCGTCCTCGACCACATGTGCGCCGCGCGCGAGATTGATCACGAATGCATCTTCGGGCAGGGCCGCGAACGCGCGGGCGTCCAGAATGCCCTCGGTCTCTTCGGTCAACGGCAGCAGGTTCACCAGAATCTGCGTCTCACCCAGAAACGGCAACAGCCCGTCCGCACCGGTGAAGCTCGTGACGCCGTCGATGTCCTTGGCCGACCGGCTCCAGCCGATGGTGCGGAACCCGACCGCCGCAAACTTGCGCGCCGCATCGCCGCCCAGGACGCCGAGGCCCATCACGCCGACGGTCGTCTTCCGCGTATCCCGCACGCGGAGCTGCTTCCATTTCTTCTCGATCTGCTGCCAGGCGTATTCCTCGATCCGGCGGTGATGGTGGAGCGCCCAGAGCAGGGCGTATTCCGACATCTGCATCGCCATGTGCGGGTCGACGAGGCGGGCGACCGGCACGCCCTCCGGCAAGTCCGGATGGACGAACAGGTGGTCGACTCCCATCCCGAGCGACTGGATCAGCTTGAGGTTCGGCAGCGAGGTGATCGCGCCGGCG
Organism: Alphaproteobacteria bacterium; assembly: GCA_021776755.1. Taxonomy (GTDB): domain Bacteria; phylum Pseudomonadota; class Alphaproteobacteria; order JAJFFI01; family JAJFFI01; genus JAJFFI01. The sequence goes on from JAJFFI010000252.1 coordinate 4,705, forward strand.
GGCGGCTTCCAGGCCAGAACCACGTCGATCTCGGCAGGATCTCCCACGTCCGGCGAGACCCGCACGTCGAGGTCGGGAATGTGATCGCGCAGCATGCGGGTCCATTCATCCGCACTGTCCCATTCGCTCATGAACAGCAGGGCCATCGCCGGTCTCCGAAATCCAGAAAGTGTGTCAGCTACGTACGGCGCCGGTCTCGATCGCCTCGAGATCGAAGGCTGCCGCCATCAGGGCCTTGGTATAGGCGGTTTCGGGCGCGTCGAAAATCTTCTCCGACGGGCCAGCCTCGACCACCTTGCCGTCTTTCATCACGATCACTTCGTGCGACATCGCGCGGACTACCTTGAGATCGTGGCTGATGAACATGTAGGCGAGGTTGTGTTCACGCTGCAGGTCGCGCAGCAGGTCGACAATCTGCGCCTGAACCGACATGTCGAGCGCCGAGGTCGGCTCGTCGAGCACGACGAGTTCCGGTTTCAGAACGATAGCGCGCGCGATCGCGATGCGCTGGCGCTGCCCGCCCGAGAACTCGTGCGGATAGCGGTGCCGGCATCCCGGGTCGAGCCCAACCTCTTCAAGGGCCGCGACGATCATCGCCTCGCGCTCGTCCTCGTCCCGTCCCATCGCATGGACCTTGATGCCCTCGGCGATGATCTGCCCGACCGACATGCGGGGCGACAGCGAGCCATACGGGTCCTGGAACACGATCTGCATCTCGCGCCGCAGCGGCCGCATCTGCTGGAAGCTCCAGCCCTGGATGTCCTTGCCCTGGAAGACGATGGGGCCGTTGCTCGTGATCAGCCGCAGGAGGGCGAGGCCGAGCGTCGTCTTGCCCGAGCCCGACTCGCCGACGATGCCAAGCGTCTGGCCACGCTTCACGATGGGTGAAATGCCGTCGACCGCCTTCACATGATCGACGGTCTTCCGCAGGATGCCCTTCTTGATCGGAAACCAGACTTTCAGGTCGTCGGCAGACAGGATCGTTTCGGCCGACGGGTTGGTGTCGGTCGGCTGGCCTTTTGGTTCGGCTTCGAGCAGGTGTTTGGTATAGGCGTGCTGCGGTTTGATAAAGATGTCTTCGGTCGGCGCTTCCTCGACGATCTCGCCGTCCTTCATCACGCAGACGCGGCGCGCCATCTTCCGCACGATGCCGAGATCATGGGTGATCAGCAGCATTGCCATGCCGAGCTTTTCCTGCAGCTCGCGCAGCAGTTTCAGAATCTGCGCCTGGATCGTGACGTCGAGCGCGGTGGTCGGTTCGTCGGCGATCAGCAGGTCCGGTTCGTTGGCGAGCGCCATCGCGATCATCACCCGCTGGCGCTGGCCGCCCGACATTTCGTGCGGATAGGCGGTCAGCCGTTTGGCGGCATCCCGGATACCGACCAGGTCAAGCAGTTCGAGCGTGCGCTCCCGGGCGCGCTCGCGGTTCATACCCTGATGCAGGATCAAGGTCTCGTTCACCTGCTGCTCGATGGTGTGCAGTGGATTGAGCGAGGTCATCGGTTCCTGGAAGATCATCGAGACATCGTCGCCACGCACATCCCGGAGGGTGTCCTCGTCGGCGCCCATGACCTCAATGTCGCGGAACTTGATGCTGCCCGCGGGATGAAACGCCGTTGGATAGGGGAGGAGTTGCAGCACCGAAAGCGCCGTCACCGACTTGCCCGAACCCGACTCGCCCACGAGCGCGACCGTCTCGCCCTCGCCGATCTCGAGTGACACACCCTTGACCGCCTCCACGATCCGCCCCGGCGTCTTGAAGTTCACCGAGAGGTTGGAGATTTTGAGCAAGTTCGCCATGAGCTGTCAGCCTTCAGCCTTGAGCGAAGAACCGGAATCCGACTCCGCGCTCCTGAGGCGAATTGTGAAGGAAGTCAGCATTTTTCGGATTTCTTCGATTTCCTGAGACATGGGTCGCCAATTTTCCTCTGCGAGATAGCCGACATCCTTGCTGAGAAGCAGAAAATATTCCAACTCGCTGGCCGAACCGATCGCGATATTGAGAAAGCGCGCGAAATCCCTGTCCGTCGATCGACTGCGACCCTCCGCGATGTTTGACGGGATCGAATACGCAGCGCGCCGCATCTGACTGGTAATTCCATAGATCTCGCTTTTCGGGAATCCATTGGTGACACGATAGACGGTGAGAACAAGCGCGTGCGACCGTTGCCAGACCTTGAGTTTTCGATAGTCCTGCACCGGCCCTCACAACATCGCTTGAGAGCTATTGGCTGATAGCTGACAGCTGACGGCTCTCCCACTCATCACGCCACTGCCTTTCTGGGATCGAAGGCATCGCGGGCACCTTCCCCTATGAATACGAGCAAACTTAGCATCACCGCCAGCACGAAGAAGGCGGTGAGCCCCAGCCAGGGCGCCTGGAGGTTGGCCTTGCCCTGGGCCAGCAGTTCGCCGAGCGATGCAGACCCTGGGGGCAGGCCGAAGCCGAGGAAATCGAGTCCGGTGAGCGCCGTGATCGAGGCGCTGGTGATGAACGGCAGGAACGTCAGCGTCGCGACCATCGCGTTCGGAAGCAGGTGCTTGAACATGATCACCCGGTTGCTGATGCCGAGTGCCCGGGCGGCGCGGACATAGTCGAAGTTCCGCGCGCGCAGGAACTCGGCGCGCACCACGCCCACAAGCGACATCCAGCTGAACAGCAGCAGCAATCCGAGCAGCCACCAGAAGTTCGGCTCGACGACGCTGGCCAGAATGATCAGCAGATAGAGCTGCGGGATCGAGCCCCATATTTCCATAAACCGCTGGAACAGGAGATCGGTCCAGCCTCCGAAATAGCCCTGCACCGCGCCTGCCATCACGCCGACGATGGATGACAGGATCGTCAGCGTCAGTCCGAACAGCACCGATATTCGAAAGCCGTAAATCAGCCGCGCCACCACATCCCGTGCCTGGTCGTCGGTCCCCAGCCAGTTCCTGGCCGTCGGCGGGGAGGGCGAGGGGGCGTTGAGGTCATAGACGACGGTATCGTAGCTATAGGGAATCAATGGCCACAGCATCCAGCCGTCCTTGTTAATCACCGCCCGGAAGTCCGGCTGCCGGTAGTCGGCCTCGATCGGCAACAGGTCGTCGCAGAAATCGGTTTCGGAATAATCCTTCACCACCGGGAAATAGAGGTCGCCCTTGTAGGAAATGAGGAATGGCCGGTCGTTGGCGATGAACTCGGCAAAGAGGCTCAGGAAAAACAGGAGCAGGAAGATCCAGAGCGACCAGAAGCCGCGGCGATTGGTCTTGAAATTCTGGATCCGGCGGTGCGTGAGCGGCGTGATGCGCATGCCGAAAAACCGGTGCTGGGGCAACGGTGCCGCGGGCGCCATCTCGGCTTCGCTCGCCAGCGGGCCGTCCGGCGTTGCCAGTTCCCCGATCTGGTTTTCGGTGGTGCTCATGGCGCCTAGACCCGCCGCGATTCGAAGTCGATGCGCGGGTCGACGATCACGTACATGAGGTCGCCGAGCAGGTTCAGCAGCAGGCCCAGCAGCGCAAAGACATAGAGCGTGCCGAACATGATCGGGTAGTCGCGGTTGAGGGCGGCCTCGAACCCGAGCAGGCCCAGCCCGTCGAGGGAGAAGATCACCTCAATGAACAGCGAACCCGTGAACAGGATGCCGACGAAGGCCGATGGAAATCCAGCGATCACGATGAGCATCGCGTTCCGGAACACGTGGCCGTAGAGCACCTGGTTCTCGGTCAGCCCCTTGGCGCGCGCGGTCGAGACGTACTGCATCCGGATCTGGTCGAGAAACGAGTTCTTGGTCAGCATCGTCAGCCCGGCAAACCCGCCGACAACGAGTGCCACAATGGGCAGCGCGATGTGCCAGAAATAGTCGGCGGCCTTGCCGAGGAAGGACATCTGATCGAAGCCCTCCGACGTCAGCCCGCGCAACGGGAACCAGTCGACGAAACTGCCGCCCGCGAACAGCACGATCAGCAGCACGGCGAACAGGAACGACGGGATAGCGTTGCCGACGATCACCACGCCGCTGGTCCAGGCATCGAACCGGCTGCCATCCCGCACAGCCTTGCGGATGCCGAGCGGGATCGAAATCAGATAGACCAGCAAGGTCGTCCAGAGCCCGAGCGAGATCGACACGGGCAGCTTCTCGATGACGAGATCGACGACCGCGCGGTTCTTGAAAAAGCTCTCGCCGAATTCGAACCGAACGAAATTCTTCATCATCAGCCAGAAGCGCTCGTGCGCCGGCTTGTCGAAGCCGTAAAGTTTCTCAAGCTCCTTGATGAAGGCCGGGTCGAGACCTTGGGCGCCGCGGTATTTCGAGCCGCCCGCCGACTGGCCGCTGCCTGTCTTCGCGCCGCCGCCCGCGCCGCCGACTGTTTCGCCGCCGCCCCGGCTCACCCGCTGGGTCGCACTGCCCTCAAGCCCGGTGATCTGGTTGAGCAACTGCTCGACCGGTCCCCCGGGAGCGGACTGCACGACGACAAAACTGACGACCATGATCCCGAACAGTGTCGGGATCATGAGCAGCAGGCGACGGATGATGTATGCAAGCATGCGCGCCGGGCGTCAGGCAGGACGCCGGTCGGGGAACAGGGCGATCAATTGACCGACCGGCCGGTCGCCTCGGCGAGCGCCTTGGCTTTCTCGGGGTCGACCCACCAACCGGTGAAGTCGAGGCTGTAGAGCGGCGGTTTTTCCGGGCGGCCGAACTTGTCCCAGTAGAGCACCCGGAAAGCGCTGATGTGCCAGTTCGGGATCACGTAGTGGTTCCACAGCAGGACGCGGTCGAGCGCGCGGGTCCGGGTCACCAGGCTTTCGCGATCGGGTGCCTCGATCACCTTCTCGATCAGAACGTCGATCGCCGGGTCCTTGATACCGACCAGATTACGGCTGCCCTGGCGGTCGGCGGCCTCGCTGCCCCAGTAATCGCGTTGCTCGTTGCCCGGTGAGAGCGACTGGCCCCAGCCGGCAATCAACATATCAAAATCGAAACTGTCTACCCGTTGACGATATTGCGCGGCATCCACCGGGCGCATGTTCGCGTCGATGCCGATCCGCTGCAGGTTCTTGATGAACGGCAGGATGATGCGCTGGAAGCCCGGCGCCGAGGCGTTCTGCATGATCTCGAATTTCATCTGCCCGCCCTTGGCATTGACGAGCTTGCGGTTCTTCACCGTCCAGCCGGCTTCCTTCAGAAGCCCGAGTGCGACCTTGAGATTTTCCCGGGTGTTGCCCGACCCGTCGGTTGCGGGCGCCTTGTATGTCTTGGTGAACACTTCATCCGGGATCTTGCCTTTCAGCGGTTCGAGAATTTCAAGCTCGGCGGCCGACGGCAGGTCCCGCGACGCCAGCTCGGAATTCGAGAAATAACTCTCACTCCGGGTGTACTGGCCATAGAAGAGGTTCTTGTTGCTCCATTCGAAATCGAACAGATGGGCGAGCGCGCGGCGTACCTTCGGGTCCCTGAACACATCCTTCCGGGTGTTGAAGGCGAAGCCCTG
>JAJFFI010000253.1 GCA_021776755.1 Alphaproteobacteria bacterium
ATCGAGCCCGCGATCTGGACTGGGCTGCCCGAAGACTCGCCCATCGTGCGGGAGGAACTCTTCGGGCCCTGCGCCCACGTCCGCCCGTTCGACGAGGAGGACGAGGCGATCGCGCTCGCCAATGACAGCACCTACGGGCTCGCGACCTCGGTCTGGACCAGCGATCTCTCCCGCGGCAACCGGGTGGCGCAGGCCATTGATGTCGGGATCACCTGGGTCAATTGCTGGTTCCTCCGCGACCTTCGCACACCGTTCGGCGGCTCCAAGGCCTCGGGTATCGGGCGCGAGGGCGGGGTGCATTCGCTGGAGTTCTACACCGAGCTCAAGAACATCTGCGTGAAGCTGTAAGAACGCCGAAGCGTCATTTCGACGCGCAGCGGAGAAATCTTGTAAGCGCTGCCAAAAGTGTTGGATATGGAGGCAAGATTTCTCCCTGCGGTCGAAATGACAGAGTGTGCGGCTCAATAACGTTCCGCAACCTTCCCGTAACCGATCGAAGAGACCAAAGCGCTCGGAAAAAAATCAGCCGCTCGCCGAAGGTCCGCGCGGCACGAAATTTAACATACTGACCTGATTGACTTAATCGCGGGCACTCGCGACAGCCCGCATTTCGATCAGCATTGCGGGCTTCGGCAGCGCCTTCACCGCGACGGTGGTGCGGGCGGGGCCGGTGGCGGCGTCGAAATGACGGTTCCAGACCGCGTTGTAACCCGGCAAATCGTCCATGTCAGTGAGGAATGTCGTAATTTCGGCGAGGTCTTCGAGCCGTGTGCCGGCACCCTCGAGGACGGCCGCGAGATTGGCGATCAGCGCTTCGGTCTGGGCCGCGATGCTCTCGGGTACCGAGCCATCGGGCTGGCGCGCGCTGGCCTCCGACAGGAACAACAGCCCGCCGACCCTGCACACATGGGGATTGTTTGCGAGCGGTTGCGCCCGGCCCTCGATAATTCCGTCCTTCCTCAACCACCCCTCGTCATTCCGCATCGTGCAATCGGATATAGGCTCCCTTATGATCGCGGCCTTGACCGGAGGCAAGCATCGGGAGCGCCGCATGCTAGGGCTGACAGCATCCAGTTTGCAGCAATGGATCGGCGAGCAAGAGATCGGCTCGCTGGGGCGCGGCGCGGACTTCCTCGCCGGCCCGGACAAGTCCGCGATCCTTGGCGGCAACGCCGCCCGCCGGCTTGGGCTCGACGCGCCCGTCCCGGCCTGATTGGCGCCATCGGTTTCTCGGAAAGCAGAAAATGCAGGCAACCATCGAGATCGTCCTGCCTGTCTTCGCTATGATTTTGTGCGGATTCGTGGTCGGCAAGACGCCGCTGCTAAGTGCCGAAGGTATCAAGGGAATCAACAACTTCGTCTTCTACGTCGCCATCCCCGCCCTGCTGTTCCGATCGATGAGCACGCTCAAGGTGCCGGAAACCGTGGACGGCAGCATCATTCCCGCGTTTTTCATCCCGGCGCTCGGTGTTTTCCTTCTAGGAATTCTGATCGCCCGCCTTGCCCTCCGGCTGAATCTCGACCAGGCCGCGATTTTCGCGATGGGCAGTACCTTCGGGAACAACGTGCTGATGGGCATTCCCCTGATCCTGCTCGCGTTCGGGGAGGAAGGGCTGCTCGCGCATCTATTCATCATCAGTTTTCACCCGCTGATCCTGGTGACGATCCCGACACTGCTGATTGAGATCCAACGCAGCGGCGGCGGCGACAGGAAGTCCGTGTGGATGATAATCGGAAAGGCGCTCTACTCGCTTCTCAAGCACCCGGTGATTTTCGGAATGCTGGCAGGGCTGCTTTGGGGATGGGCGGGGCTGGGCCTCTGGAAGCCGGTTGAAACGTTCGCGGACATGCTGAAATCTGCTGCCGGCCCGGCGGCCCTGTTCGCGGTCGGCGCGACAATGACGACCTTCTCGATCGGCGGCAACATCGCCCACAGCGTGATGATGGTGGTGCTCAAACTGATCGTTTTGCCCGCCGCCGTGTTCGCGAGCTGCCTCTACGTGTTTGAAATGGACCCGATCTGGACGGCGGTCGCGACAATCGCCGCCGCCCTGCCCTCAGGTGTGAATGTTTATCTGCTGGCCACGCGGTATGATGTCTATGTGGCACGCTCGACGACGTCGATCCTGATTTCCGCCGCGGCGTCCGTGGTGACGCTCAGCCTTCTCGTAGGCTTCCTTGTGACATGGGTAGGAAAATGACAAACAACGATACATTCGGCCAGGTCGCGTACTGGAACGAACTTCATGGCGACAAATGGGTGCGGCTGCAGGAGCGGATCGACCTGCTGCTTGGCCCGTTCGGCGACTCGGCGATCGCGATCCTCGACCCCAAGCCCGGCCTCCGGATACTCGATATCGGTTGCGGCTGCGGCAGCTCGACCCTGGCGCTGGCTGAAGCGGTCGGGCTCGAGGGGGCGGTCATCGGCGCGGATATCTCCAAGCCCATGATTGCGCGGGCCCGCGAACGCGCCGCTGCCCAATCCGCAGCACCGGTCGAAATCATCGAGGCCGACATCCAGCGCCACGAATTTGCGCAAGGCGAGTTCGACGCGATCTTCTCGCGCTTCGGCGTCATGTTCTTCGACGATCCGGTCGCGGCATTCAGGAACATACTCCATGCCGCCAAGCCCGGCGCGCGGCTGGCTTTCGCCACCTGGCGCGACAAGCAGGAAAATCCCTGGGTGACCGAAGTCGCAAAGGCAGCAAAGCTCTATATCGAACTGCCGCCGCCACCTGCGCCCGACGAACCCGGCCAGTTCGCGTTTGCCGACGACGCGAAGGTGCTGGGTGTCCTGAAGCAGGCCGGCTGGCAGGATCCCGAGGCGCTCAAGGTCGATTTCCGGCTGAAACCCGGCAAGGACCTCGACGACGCCATCGGGTTCCTCACCCAGATGGGGCCGACCGGCAAGCTGCTCATCGACGCCGGACCTGCGGTTGCGGACAAGGTCGCCGCGGCCCTCAGGACGGCCCTGGCGCCCTACGTCGAGGACGGCGAACAGGCACCATCAATGCCCGCGGCAGGCTGGGTCTTCACCGCCAAGGCGCCGGTCTGAGTGTTACTTTGCGTCGGCGAAGATCTTGTTGATCAGTTCGGCGCCGAGATTGAACGCCGGCAGGCCCCGGAACAGGAAGGCGAGAGCCGCGGTTGCGTGCATCTCTTCCTTGGTGGCGCCGGCGCGCTGGGCGGCGCGGCCGTGGTACTCGGCAGCCGGCGAGACATGCGACAACAGCACCGCGAACAGAATGAGCTGGGCCTGTTTGGGATCCATGCATTTCGGATACATGGCGCTCTCGCGGATGTTTTCGATCTGCTCGAGCATCTCCGGATCGACCTCGAGGCCAAGCTTGATACGCTCGTGAATGCGCGGCGGCGTGAAGCCGATCAGCTCCTCATAGATCTTTTCGTAGTCTTCCTGCTTGGACATTCGCGTTCTTTCTGATCGGTGTTCAAGTTTCTGATATCAAAGCGTTCCCGGGTAATGCCCGCCATCCAGCAACAGGTTCTGGCCATTGATATATCCGGAGCGCGCACTGCACAGGAACGCGCACGCATGGCCGAATTCCTCGGGATCGCCAAAGCGGCCCGCGGGATTGGTCTTGCGCCGCGCCTCTGAAGCCTCTTCGGCGGTAGAGCCCTGCTTTTTGGCGATCGACTCGAAATTTTCCCGCAGCCGGTCGGTCGCGAACTGACCGGGCAGCAGGTTGTTGATCGTGACATTGTGCTCGACCACCTGGCGGGCGAGTCCGGCGACAAAGCCGGTCAGCCCGGCGCGCGCGCCGTTCGAGAGCCCGATGTTCGGGATCGGCGCCTTCACCGACCCGGAGGTGATGTTCACGATCCGCCCGAAGCGGCGGTCGATCATCCCGTCGACGACCGACTTGATGAGAAAGATCGGCGCCAGCATGTTGGTCTGGACCGCCGCCATCCACTCAGCCTCCCCCCACTCGCGGAAATCCCCTGGTGGCGGGCCGCCCGCGTTGTTGACCAGGATATCCGGTGCCGGACATGCTGCGACGGCCGCGGCGCGGCCTTCCTCGGTGGCGATATCTCCCGCGACCGGCGTCACCGACACGCCTGTCGCATCGGCGATCTCGTGTGCCGTCGCCTCAAGCGTTTTCTCGGTGCGCGCGGTGATCACGAGGTCGACGCCTTCTTCCGCCAGGGCCTGTGCGCAGGCCTTTCCGAGCCCCTTGCTGGCCGCGCAAACGATGGCTTTCTTTCCCTGCAGTCCGAGATCCATAACAGGCCCTTTTTGGTATTTGATTCAGAAACTTGCTGGTTATTGACCAATGTCCATTTGCGCCAGGACCTTGCCGGCGAGTGGCACGGTCACTGCCCGGCCCTCGGCCAGCGCGGCAGCGTCGAGGGCGTCTGCAACGATCTTCAGGGCCGGGAAACTGCGCTCGATCCGGGGCAGCAGAAACTGGATGACATCCGGTGAGACCCGGAGTTGGCGGTCCGCAAAATGCTTGGTGAGCACCGCTGCCATCAGGGCATCATCGGGCGGATCGATCCGCGCCGCAGGGGCGGCCAGCAGGCGGGACCGCAGATCGGGCAGCGCCAGCGGCCAGCGGGCCGGCGCCTCGCGGGCGGTGAGCAGCAACTGGCCCCCCGAAGCCTTGAGCGTGTTGTAGATATGGAAAACGGCGGTCTCGCGGGCCGGGTCGAACGGCACGAACCGGTCGGCGTCTTCGAGCAGGAGCCAGCGCTCGCCCGCGATGTGTGAAAGGACATCGGCGCCGTTGAGGGTTTCCGGCAGGAGCGACACGACCTGCCCGCCGCCGTCACGCACCCGGGCGCGCCAGACCTGCGCCAAATGCGTCTTGCCGCTTGCGGCCGGCCCGTAAAGCGTGAGCGCGGGCGCGGGCCAGTTGGGCCAGCGGTCGATCCAGGCTACGGCCTCCATGTTTCCGTCAGCGACAAGAAAATCACCCCGCCCCATCGACGGCCGGTGATCGAGGTCGAGGGTGAGTTGGCGTCCGGTCACTCGCCGGGCCCCGATGGTTGCTGAACTTCAGCCGAGTCGTGAATGACTTCGTCGTCACCTTCACCTTTGTAGATCGGGCTTTCCAGATAGTTTCGGAGCGCAAAGCGCGACAGGACGCCGATGACGGCCGCAACCGGCACCGCAAGCAGGATGCCGGTAAATCCAAGCAACGTGCCGCCGGCCAGCAGGGCGAAGATGATCCACACCGCATGCAACTTCACCCGGTCGCCAACGAGCTTGGGCGACAGGAAATTGCCTTCGACGAACTGGCCAATCAGCACGATGCCGACGACGATCCCGACCGAGAGCAGGTCCCCGTGCTGGGCTGCGGCGAGACCCGCGGCCGCGACCAGCGCGAACAACGAGCCGACGTAGGGGATAAAGCTGAGGATTCCCGCGATGAGTCCGACGATCAGCCCGAACTGGAGCCCCGCAAGCGTCAGCCCGATCGCATAGTAGAGACCGAGCGACAGGCAGACCAGGCCCTGTCCGCGTACGAAGCCCGCCAGCGTGCGGTCGATCTCGCGGAACTGTTCGCGGATGGTGTCGGCATGTTCGCGGGGCAGCCAGCCGTTGATCTTGGCGGTCATCTTGTCCCAGTCACGGAGCAGGTAGAAGCACACGACCGGCGTGATGAAGAGCAGCGAGAGTACGTTCGCGAGCGCCATCCCGCCCGACCAGATCCCGCCGAGCAAGGTGCCGAGCCATTGGATGGCCTGGCCGCCATACTCGCTGATCGCGTCCCTGATCCTGGCAAATCCTTCAGAGGGTACGCGGGCCTCGACCTGCTGGACCAACCCCGTGATCCAGGTTTGAAACCCTTCGAGATATCCGGGCAGATTCTTCGAGAATTCGAACAGCTGGCGCGCGAGGACCGGCACTACGAGCATGAAGACAGCAATAAGCAGCAGGAAGAAGATGACCGTGATGATCGTCGTCGCCCACATCCGGGAGCATCCCCAGTCCTCGAGCTTGTCGGCCGCCGGGTCGAGGAAATAGGCAACCGCCATCGCTGCCACGAAGGGCACGAGGACTCCCCGCAACACCCAGAGCAGCAGAAGCGCCACAAGCAGGCCGATGACCCAGAAGCGAATCTGATTCGATGTGGACATGGTTTCGAGGTTGCTTCCCTGTGTCAGGTTACTGCTCTTCGAAGGAGGCGAAGACGCGCCGCCACCATACCGCAAAGTAGGCCAGCCCCGACAGGAAGGTGGTTCCCGCTACGA
>JAJFFI010000254.1 GCA_021776755.1 Alphaproteobacteria bacterium
TGATGAAATGCAACACCCAGCCAACGATCATCATCGGTTCGGAGCCTGTCATCTGGGCCGCCATGCCGGCCAGCATCTTGATGGCGTTCATCTCGGGCAGCACGCCCATCATGGTCTTGATCACCATGATCGCGGACAAAACGACCGTCGCGGCGAAACCCGCCACGAGGCCTGCGCTGATCTTGCTCATGTATTCCTCCCGTAAACGTTCATATGCAGGGCAGTGTGGCGTACGGGCGGGGGAATCGTGCTTGCGTGGGTTAATTCTGGTATCACGATTTCGTGACCGGACCGGACGTAACGCCGGTAAGGAGGTGGGATGAGCGGTTCGCCGGACGCAGATGGCGCAGCGAATGGCCGGGTTGCCGGAAAGAAGCCGATGACTGTGTTCGGCTGGCTCAGCGGCGACGAGGATGCCCGGGTCTGCAAGGACATTCCGGAAGACGCCTGCGACGAGCAGCCGCGCAGTTTCCTGATCCATCTGCTCACGCTGACGCTCACCAAGGTCGGGGACGGCCTGGTGGACGCGAAACTCGTGCTGCCGTGGCTGCTCTCGGCGCTTGGCGCGCCGCCCTTTCTGACCGCGTTGCTCGTCCCGGTCCGGGAATCGCTCTCCCTTTTGCCGCAGCTATTTGTCGCCGCCGCCATCCGCCGGATGCCGCGCCGGAAATGGTTCTGGGTCGCGGGGAGCGTCGGGCAAGCGGCGGCGCTGCTGCTGATGGCCGTGGCCGCGCTGTCCTTCATGGGCGCGCTCGCGGGGTGGACGGTGGTCGGCTTGCTGGCGCTCTTCGCGCTCGCCCGCGGCATCTGCTCGGTCAGCTACAAGGACGTCCAGGGCAAGACGATCGCCAAGACCCGGCGCGGCACCGTGTCGGGGTATGCGTCCTCGGCGTCCGGCTTCATCGTTGTCGCATTCGGCGCCTGGCTCGTGTTCTTTGCGGGAGGCGACGACCACAGGCCTGCATTCTTTGCCGCCATTATCATGGCCGCCGCCGGAATGTGGCTGCTGGCGGCCGTGGTGTTCTCGAGGCTGGCGGAGTTTGCGGGTGCGACCCGCGGCGGGGGCAATGCGATCGTCGAAGCGGTCGCGAACCTGAAACTCTCGTTCACGGACAGTGTCCTCCGCCGGTTTCTCATCGCGCGGACGCTGATGCTCGGGACCGCCCTGGTGACCCCGTTCTACGTGCTGCTCGCGCGCGAGGCGGCGAGCGCGGATGTCAGCGCGCTTGGCCTGATGGTGGTTGCCGCCGGGCTTGCGAGCGCCCTCAGTTCGATGATCTGGGGCCGGCTCGCCGACCGTTCGAGCCGACTCGTCATGGTCGCCGGCGGCGCACTCGCCTGCGGACTCGGGGTGGCGACCTGGCTGCTTGTGGAGACCGGCGCAGGCATGGTCTCGTCGCTCTGGTTCTACGGCGGCGCGATCTTCATTCTCGGCATCGCCCACGCTGGCGTCCGGCTCGGGCGCTCGACCTACGTCGTCGATGCCTCCACCAGCGAAACCCGGGCGACCTACGTCGCGGTCTCCAACACGGTGATCGGCGTCATGTTGCTCGCGGGCGGCATCCTCGGCGGCATCGTCCAGACCGCTGGCCCGGCGGCTGCCGTGCTGGCTTTCTCCCTGATGGCAGGCCTCGCTTCGATTGCGAGCTGGGCCATGAAAGAGGCGTGAGAAAGAAGATCAAGCCACCCGGATGATCCCCATCATCCCCGAGATCTGATGTTCGAAGACGTGGCAGTGGAACATCCATTGCCCCGGATTGTCGGCCACGAAGGCAACCTCGACGGTTTCATCCGGGCTGACGATCGCGGTATCGCGCAGCTGGTTGTGCGGCACCGGCGCGCCGTTCCGCGTCAGCACCCGGAAATGATGGCCATGCAGATGCATCGGGTGCGCAAACGCGGTCTTGTTGACCATCTTCAGGACCGTGCTCTCGCCGCGTTTGAGCGTCGCCAGAACCGGCGTTTTGCCGATCTCGCCGGGCGGGCTCGCCTGCTGGTTGATCGTCCAGAACACGCCGGCGCGGACAAGCTCGCGCATGTCCAGCCGCTTGCCGCCTTCGCCGACAGTGCCGCCGCCGCTCGGGAAGCCCCGCATCGCGCCGCCTTCGAAAACGATGTCATGGCGGGTCGCCGCGCCGGGATCGGGCGCGGGAACCGGATTGGCCGGCAGCCGGATGGGGGCATCCAGCGGATTTTCGCGCACCGGCGCCGTGTCCGAATAGGCTAACTCGGTCAGCGCGTAGGTCTGGCGCGCATAATATCCATCCTCGATCGTGTGGCGCGCGCCGGGCTTGCCGCTGCAATCCAGAATGACATCGACCCGCTGCGCCGGAGCCAGCACGACCCGGCCGCCGGGGGCGGCATGCGGGACGCAGGGCTGGCCGTCGAGCGCGATGACCTGCGGCGCGTGGCCCTCGAACTTGAGCGCGAAGAACCGCGCATTGGCCGCATTGATCAGGCGCAGGCGGAGGCGTTCACCGGCGCGCACGGCAATGCTCCCAGGACTGGTACCGTTGATCGTCGCCACATTGCCGAGCCTGCCCGCATGCACCAGGTCGTGGCGTGCGGTGAACGGTCCCGCGATCTGCTCTTCCTTGTCGAGCCGCCAGTCGTCCAGCACCCAGACCAGTTCGCGGTCGACCTTGACGGGTTCCGCTTCCTCGACGATCAGCGCGCCGGAAAGCCCGCGCCCGACCTGTTCCGCGCTGTTGAAATGCGGGTGGTACCAGTAGGTGCCGGCGTCCGGTGGCGTGAAGGCATAACGGAACGTCTCGCCGGGCTTGATCGGCGGCTGGGAATAGAACGGCACTCCGTCCATTCCGACCGGTATTCGCAGCCCGTGCCAGTGCACCGTCGTCGGCTCGGCAAGTCCGTTGGTCACCTCTGCCTCGAATGGCGCGCCCTGTTTGATCCGCAGCACGGGGCCGGGGATGGTGGCATTGAAACCCCAGGTCCTGGTGGCCGCGTGCTTTGGGCCGGACAGCAATGCCTCGGCCTCGCCGGTCCGCAGCTTCACCGGAATCCCGGCGGTCGTCACGAGCGCGCGGACCGCTCCCGGACACGCGGAAGCGGCGGCTATCGCGCCGCCGGCCAGCAACAGGGATCGCCGGGAAATTGAGTTCATCGGTAGCGTTTCCAAACGTTAGTCCGCCGCACCCTGCAGCAGATAGCCTTTGTCTTCGAGATACTCGATCAGGATCTTCTCGGCCATTGAGGCCATCGACCGCCGGTCGTCCTTGGCGGCCACCTCAAGGGCAATCTTCAGCGTCGGTTTTACACGGATCGACAGGGCGGCGTCACGCGGCATCGGTCTTGTCCTCGCTCATGATGTTCCAATTCGGATGTTTCAATTCGGGAGGGGATATCAATCTGCATACATTGTATGCATAGGTATGTTGACGTGTGCAAATATTTGTGATCATACTGCATACAATATCACACATCCCCGCAACCCGCCGCATGTTCTGCACCTTGCAGATCGCGGCTCTCTCATGAAGGAGACAGCGATGAAGAGACGGGACTTTCTGAAGCAGGCCGCCACCGGTGCGGCGTTCGCGGGCGCGGCCGGCGCGGTTGTTGCCGGGTCCGTGGCTGGCACGGCCTTCGCGGCCGATAGTGACTTGATGGGCCTGACGGGTGGGATCGACGCCGATGCGCTCGACTTCGACGCGCTGGCGGCGCTCGAGACCCAGACTACGAACTGGACCATCAAGGACGATTCCTGGTTCCCGACGTTCCGCGAGGGCCAGCGTCTTCTGATCGACGACAAGGGCCCGATCAACGACCAGGGTTACTATCTGATCGAGCAGGGCGGCGAGACGCGGCTGACCAAGGCCGAGGCGGGCCCGAACCCGGCCGGCATCTACAGGGTCGAGGTGAGTTGGGATCTCTGGGGCTACAACAAGGAAGTCTTCGGCGCCCACGACGCGCCGCTCGCCCGCCGGGTCCGTGCGGTGATCTACGATCTCTAACTCGGTCACCTGACCCCATCTTCTCCTGGTTCGGCCGCGTCCTGCCGGCCCTGTCGGGGGAGAAACCGCGTGCTCCCCTTGCCGCGTGCAAGACGGGGGACCCGGTGACAGGGAGGCGTCACGCACGCCGTCCGGCCCGTCCGCTTTCGCACCATGTGCGGGGCGGGCGGGCTTTCTTTTTCCGGGCATGTTCCGGCGCGGCCTCGCTTGACGCCCGCAACACACCCTTCTAATCAGGCGCGACTCCTCAAACCGGACAAGACCGATGAAACTCTCCGAGTTCGAAGTCCTGACATTCGACTGCTACGGCACCCTGATCGATTGGGAGACCGGCATTGCCAACGCGCTTGCCCCCTGGGCGAAGAGCAAGGGGCTCAAGGTCGACCAGGAAGCGATCGTCAAGAAATTCGGCAAGTTCGAGACTGTCGTTCAGGGGGACGATCCCGGGCAGCTGTATCCGGATGTGCTGGCCGAGGTGCTGCGGCGGATGGCGAAGGACTGGAAGGTCGAGGCGACCGAGGCTGAGTGCAAGGCATTCGGCAAATCCGTCGGCGACTGGCCGCCGTTCCCCGATAGCCCCGAAGCGCTCGCATGGCTTGCCAAGCACTACCGGCTTGTCGTGCTCTCGAATGTCGACCGCGATTCCTTCGCCGAGAGCGAGAAACGCCTCGGCGTCGAATTCGACCTGATCTGCACCGCCCAGGACGTCGGCACCTACAAGCCCGATCCGCGCAATTTCGAGTATCTGACCGAGCAGGTGGCGGCCCTCGGTTTCGAGAAGGACAAGATCCTCCACATCGCCGAGAGCCAGCATCACGATATCATCCCCGGCAAGGCCCATGGTCTCGCCACCGCCTGGATCCACCGCCGCGCCGCCCGCGGCGGCGGCTACGGCGCCACCGCCGTGCCGAAGAAACCGGCCAAGGCGGACTACGAGGTTACGTCGATGGCGGAGTTTGCCGAGCTCTGCAAGGCGGAGGCGGAGTAGGCGGCGCTCAGCCGTTTACCCGGTCCGTCATTTCGACCAAGCGAAGCGCGCGGAGAAATCGCTTTGCGGTGATAGGGTCGGAACATGCCGGCAGGATACGTATACATTCTTGGAGGCAAGACGCTCGCCCTCTATGTCGGCGTGACGTCAAACCTGCCCCGGCGCCTGCATGAGCACCGATCGAAGTCCATCGACGGACACACAGCCAGATACAATATTACCCGCCTGCTTTATGCCGAAGCGCACGACACGATGGAAAGCGCCATCGGCCGAGAAAAGCAGATCAAGCGATGGCGCCGGGACAAGAAACTCGCACTGGTGCGAAGCGCCAATCCGAACCTGCGCGATCTGGCTGACGACTTTCTCGGCGCGTAGACCGTAAAGCGATTTCTCCGCTCCGCATTGCTCGCGCAATGCTCCGGTCGAAATGACGCACAGGGTTTGCTGCCGGCTAACCGCCAACAGCCCCCTACGGCATCAGCCAAGCCGTTTCGATGACCAGCTTCCTGATTAGCGCGCGCACGAAATTCTCGCGGTTTGCCCGCAAGGCAAACGCGCCCGGGCCGCCGATCACCCGCTGGCGAAAGAACGTCAGCGCGTCCATTGGCGGTGTTTCGGACCGGAGCCGCCTGTCATCGGGCAGCTCGATCGCGAGGCCGTTGATCGTGATCCCCTTGCGGATTGCCTCGGCCCGGCGCGAGGCCAGAAGGCCCTGGGGCGCGGGGTCGTTGCCCGAAATGTCGATCACCCGGCGGTCCGCGGTAAACGGCGCCCAGCCGATCTCGGTAATGCCCTGCCGGATGGCACCCGACAGCGATGTGCCGCCGCCGATGAACCAGCAGCGCCGTTTGAGCGTCGCCGCGAAATCGGCAGCGTCCCGGGCGCTCGCGATGATCTGCCAGCGCACGCAGCGCCATTGCACCGCATTGTCCGACCAGACGA
>JAJFFI010000255.1 GCA_021776755.1 Alphaproteobacteria bacterium
CCCCACGATCGCCACGTCGTAGCTCGATTTCGCCGGTGCGGCGAATTTCGCGTCGTCAGGCATCCATCCCTCCTCTCGCCGCTCCCGTCGTCCCACCCCGGCCCGGCGGTTTGGGCGCCCGGTGTCGCATATCGCCACGGCCGGCATGACATAGAGCCCACGGGTCAGTTGTCGTCGGACATCAGCGCCAGCAACTCATCCCAAAGCAGAATTTGACACGTCTGGTCTGCGTAAATTTTCCCCAGCATGTCGAATTCCCGGGGCGACTTCACGTCAAACCCGATTTCCAGATAGTAGGGAGTGCCGCTTGTGCCTTGGGCCTCGATCTTGATCGTGGTTTCGCCGGTTTCGCCCGGGGGTTCGGATATCAATCTGGATAGTTTGGCCATTTCCGTGACGAGGACGTTGCGGGCTTCCTTCTTGTCCATATCGGGATTTTCGAGGGCCCATTGCCGTTCGAGGAGCGACCAGACGTCGGAGCTGACACCGCCCACCAGGCCCTTCGAGGTGTATTCCCCGTCATCGTCCCAATAGCTTTCAGTCAACGCGAAGAGCGCGGCCCTCACCGCATTTCCGTATTCGAGGGCAGAGCCTTTGACCGGAACCGCCTCGAATACCGCCCGCGCCGCATCGACCGAGCGGATGCACACCAGCACGTCATACTGGCTCTCGTTCGCGGATTTCATTTGCCGTTTCATGATGCGCCCGATGGCCCTGCGCATCTCCCCGGCTGACGCGAGTTTCGGTTCGGGCCTCGGCGCGCGCAGGGGTTTTCTTTTCGGAAGCTCGGGCCACTCAGCCATGTCCGTTCTGTTCCCGGTGATTTGTGCACCCTGGGGCGATCAACAGCGTCGCCGCGGCTCTGACCCAATAGTCGCAGTTATCGTCACAAATCCAAAGGCTGCTGCGCCGAAATGACTGCGCCCGATAACGAACTGACTCTGATGGTGGCTCTCGTCTTACCCCGACATTAGCCCGCGTCCGTCCAGACGCACCAAGGGCCCGGCCGTTGCCGGCCAGGCCCTCAGAAAATTGGTGGGCGCACAAGGACTCGAACCTTGGACCCGCTGATTAAGAGTCAGCTGCTCTACCAACTGAGCTATGCGCCCGAAGACGGTTGCGGTGCGTCGCGATACGGGGCGCCGCCGCGAACCGGGCCTCTATATAGGGAAGCGTCTCCGGTTTGTCGAGGGTTGCCGGCGGCGGCCGCCAACCGGCTGCATCAGGACGGATCTGTCCTGTGGATCGCCATGTCGCGGTGGACGTGGACGCACTGGATGAAGCCGAAGCCGACCATCAGCGCGATCATCACCGTGCCGCCGTAGGAGACCATCGGCAGCGGCACGCCGACGACGGGAATGAGACCCATGACCATCGCGAGGTTGATGAAGAAATAGAGGAAGAAGTTGATCGAAAGGCCCATCGCGAGGATGCGGCCGAACTGGTTCCGCGATCGCACCGCAATCACCATGGAGACCACCACGATTGCCGCGAACACGCCGAGCAGAAACAGCCCGCCCATCATGCCGAATTCCTCGGCCAGGATGGTGAAGATGAAGTCGGTTTGCTGCTCCGGCAGGAACTTCAGGTGCGATTGCGTGCCCTTGAGGAACCCCTTGCCGGCAATGCCGCCTGAACCGAGCGCGATCTTCGACTGGATGATGTGATACCCCGAGCCGAGCGGATCGGACTCCGGGTCGAGGAAGGTCAGCACGCGCAGCTTCTGATAATCCTTGAGACTGGCCCAGGCGATGGGAATGGCCAACAGGCCGATGGCGCCGATGGTTGCAAATTTCCACATCCGCACGCCGGCGACGAACAGCACAGCGACGCCTGTCGCCATCAGCATCAGCGTCGTGCCGAGATCGGGCTGCTTGAGGACCATTGCGGCCGGGATCATAATCAGCACGACGGGCGCGATGAGATAGCGAATCTTGCCGACGTCCTCGATGGTCGTGCTGTGAAAATAGCGGGCGAGCGCGATGACAAGGCCGATTTTCATGATCTCGGACGGCTGCAGCCGGGTGCCGCCCGGAAGTGCGATCCAGCGGGTCGCACCGCCCGACGACACGCCCTGCAGTTCGACAACCACGAGAAGTGCTATGCCGCCGAGATAGATGAAGTAGGCCGACCGCAGCCAGAATTTCAGATCCACGACAGCGATCATGAACATGAGCCCGAGGCCCACGAGATAGCGCATCAGCATCGATGCCGCCCACTTGTCGAAGTCCGCCCCGGCCGCCGAATAAAGCAGCGTGAAGCCGATGGAGGCGATCACCGCGGTCAGCAGCACCAGCGGCCAGCTCACCCGGCCGAGCTTTGCAAAGACCGAGAGATACTCCGAGTTCGCCCTGAGTGCCGAGATCGCCATCAGTTTTCCTCGCCGCCTTCGGCGCTCGCGGCCTGCTTGCGCGCGCGCTCGGCAGGGCCGAGATTGAGCGGATCGCGCCACAATGTCTCGCGCATGATGTCGCGCGCCACCGGCACTGCGTAGCGCGAACTCGAGCCGTGCTGGAGGACGACCGACACCGCATAGCGCGGCTCATCAACCGGCCCGAAGCCGACGAAAAGGCCGTGGTCACGGAGCTTCCAGGGCAAATCGCGGTTCTTCTTCACACCGCGGGCACGCTCGGCGGCGGTGATACGGCGGACCTGCGCGGTCCCGGTCTTGCCGCCCATGCTCATGCCAGGCTCGTCGATTCGTCCGCGCCGCGCCGTCCCGCCGGACTCGTTCACCACACCTGACATCGCATCGACGATAAGCCCGAGGCTCCGCTTGCTGATCCCGAGATCGGGCGCCTTTTCGTATTCGCGGGGCTTCAGGCCTTCTTCGGTGAGGTTGTCGCGCGATATGTGGGGCACGACGCCGCGCCCGCCATTGACCATGCGCGCGGTCATGACCGCGAGCTGCAACGGGGTCGTCGTGATGTATCCCTGCCCGATGCCGGCGACGAGATCCTCGCCCGGTTGCCACTTTTCGCCAAGTGTCGCGAACTTCCAGGCAGCGGTCGGGATGAAGCCCGGTTTCTCGCCCTTGATATCAATACCGACCGGCGCACCGAGGCCGAGCCTGTTCGCCATTGCCGCAATGCGGTCGACCCCGCACCGCCGCGCGACTTCGTAGAAATATACGTCGCAGGACTGCTTGATGCCCCATTTGAGGGCGACCGAGCCGTGCCCGCCGCGCTTCCAGCAATGGAACCGTGCACCGCCCAGCACTTTGACACCCCGGCAAACGAACCGGGTCTGCGGCGTGATGAGCCCGGCTTCAAGGGCCGCCAGCGCCACGCACATCTTGAAGGTCGAACCCGGGGCGAACTCGCCGTTCAGCGCCTTGTTGATCAAGGGCTTCGTCTCGGCGCCGTTCAGGAGCCGCCATGACTTGTGATCGATACCATCGTGGAATTTCAGCGGATCGAAACTCGGCTGCGAGCCGAGCGCCAGGACCTGGCCGGTATGCACATCAAGCACCACGGCCGACGCCGACGGTTCCTCGCGCAGACGGTCCGAGACAAACGCCTGCAGGCCTCTGTCCAGCGTCAGTACCAGGTCGGTGCCCGGAACCGGCTCGACCCGCGAAAGCTCCTTGATGATCCGGCCGTGGGCATTAACCTCGACCTGACTCCGTCCGGCCTTGCCGCGAAGAATCGTGTCGTAAGTCTTCTCGACGCCAAGCTTGCCGATCCGGAAGGTCGGCAACTCGAGGAGCGGATCGCCGGTCTGCTCCGCCTCGGACACGGCGGCCACGAAGCCCAGCGCGTGCGCGGCATCCGCGCCCAGCGGGTAGTCGCGGGTCTGACCGGATTCGACAAACACGCCTTGCAGATCCGGTGTGTTGACTTCGATCCGCGAGACCTCCTGCCAGTCGAGATTGTCCCGCACCGTGATGGGCACGAACGCCCGTTTGCGCCGGGCTTCCTTCATGAATTTCTTGCGGTCGCGGTCGGAAATCTCGATGACCGTCGACAGCATGTCGACCATCTGCTTCACGTCGCCGACTTTCTCGGCGATCACGACGGCGCGATAACTCTGCCGGTTGGCCGCGAGCACCTCGCCGAAGCGGTCGACCAGCCGCCCGCGGGCGGGCTGGATCAGGCGGAGGCTGATGCGGTTTTCCTCGGCCAGCGTCGCGTATTTGTCGCGCTCGAGGACCTGCAGGTAGTACATCCGCGCAACCAGCGCGCCCATCAGCGCGAACTGGCCGGTGCCGATCAGCATGGCCCGGCGCGAGAACAGTTTGTGGCGGTCGAGATCAGGTTTCATGAGTGCATCGGCTTCGGAAGCATGCGATTAAAGAGCCCCAGCACCGCGGCTATCAGCGGATAGGAGATTGCCGACAGAACGAGGCGCGCAAGCGCTGGGTTCGGGTTCACGACGGGCCCGTTGATCACCGCCTCGAACGCCCAGTTCGTCAGCGTGACTGCCAGCGCCACAACACAAAATCCGGCCCAGAGGAACAGGAAGTTGTTGCCCTCGAGGATATCGCCCTGAGAGCGGACACACACGTGAACCAGCAGGAACAGGAGGACGTTGGTTCCGAACGCGCTGCCGGTCACGATATCGGCAGCCACGCCCAGCGCAAAAACGGCGACGGGCGGCAGGCTGCGCGCACGAACCGCGGTCCAGTAGAACAGCGCCATCAGGGCGAAAGCCGGGGTGACCATGTAAAATCCCGGCACCGGCACCCGGATCGCCTCAAGCAACACGAAAAACAATGTCAGGAGAAACGGGACCGCGCGGCGGATCTGGTTGTCGATCAGATAGAGCATCGCAGCGCTATTCCTTTCCGCTCGTGCCGGGTTTCCCCTTCCCGGCAGACGCGGCCTGGGACTGACCCGGCACCAGCACGAGACCGGGCATCTTGAAATCGACGACCCGGACATGCTCGATCTGGTTCCAGTTCACGAACGGGCGGACACGAATGGTTCCGAGGTGGCCCTCGTCTGTCCGTTTTACTTCTGAAACCTCACCTACCGGGAGGCCTGGCGGAAAGACCCCGCCGTGACCCGATGTCACGATGCGGTCGCCTGTGCGCACCGTCGATGTCACGGGCAGGAAGATGAGGCGCACGAGATCGCTGTTGTTGCCGGCCAGAATCCCGCGGTCGCGGGAGCTCTCGATCCGGACCGGGACGCGGGAATTCAGATCGGTGATCAGCAGCACCCGGGATGAGTGGGTCCCGGTCTCGACGACCCGGCCGATGAGGCCCGCCGCACTGATGACGGCAAACCCTTTCTGGACGCCGCGCTCCGCGCCCGCATTGATCAGCATCGAGCGGACAAAGGCACTGCCCGAGTCGCCGATGATCCGCGCGCCGATAAAGCGTGCCTCGATCGGCGGGCCCGCCTGAAGGAGGCGGCGCAATTCCCGGTTCTCGGCGTCGAGGGTCTGCGCGCGTGTCCGCCAGGTGCGGAGCTGCGACAGCTCGGCCCGGAGGCTCTCGACTTCTTTCTTGAGGGTGGAAGCGGTCTTGATGTCGTCGCCGGCTTCGCGCACGGCCTCGGCCGGTTTCGAAAGCGCTTCCAGAATCGGCGTCACGGTGTCGGAGACGGTTGTGCGCAGGCGTTCGAGAAACGCCGGATCAGCCCGGTTCAGGATCATCATGGCGCCGGCCGTGACCACGAGCAGCAACAGCACGAGCCGTTGGCTCCATACCCGGAGGGGGGAGGCAAGCCGTCCAAATCCCTCGCGTTTTCTCAACGTACGGTCACCTTCTCAATGTCTGCAGCCGGCCGGCAGTCTGTCGTCAGTAGTTCTGGATCAGGACCGATTTCAGCGTCTTCATCTCCTCAAGCGCCCGGCCCGTGCCAAGCACAACACAGGACAGCGGGTCGTCGGCGATCGAAACCGGCAATCCGGTCGCGTCGCGAAGCACCTGATCCAGATTGCGCAGCAATCCCCCGCCGCCCGTCAGAACGATCCCCTTGTCCACGATGTCGGCAGCAAGCTCGGGCGCGGAATGCTCGAGACCGTCCTTCACCGCATCGATAATCGCGCTGACTGGCTCCGCAAGCGCCATTGCGATCTCGGATTCCGACAGGATCAGCTCCTTTGGAACGCCGTTCATAAGGTGGCGGCCTTTTATGGCCATTTGGCGACCATCGCCGTCCGACGGCTTGCCGGCCGAACCGATCTCCTTCTTGATCCGCTCCGCACTCCGTTCGCCCACGAGGACGTTATGGTTGCGCCGGATATACGAGATAATCGCCTCGTCCATCTTGTCGCCGCCAACGCGCACCGAGCGTGAATAGACGATGCCACCGAGCGAGAGCACCGCGACCTCGGTCGTGCCGCCGCCAATGTCCACCACCATCGAGCCCGTGGGCTCGGTCACCGGCAGGCCCGCGCCGATCGCGGCCGCCATTGGCTCCTCGATCAGGAACACCCGGCGCGCACCGGCGCTCTCGCAGCTTTCCTCGATCGCGCGGCGCTCCACCGCGGTCGAGCCCGAGGGCACGCAGACCACCACCTGCGGGCTTGCGAGCCTGCGATTGTGAACCTTGCGGATGAAGTGCTTGATCATTTCCTCGGCGACCGCGAAATCGGCGATCACGCCGTCCCGCAACGGCCGGATCGCGGTGATGTTGCCGGGTGTGCGCCCCAGCATCACCTTGGCCTCGTCGCCGACCGCGAGCACGTGCTTGCGGCCCTTGATTTCCTGCAACACCACGACCGACGGCTCGTTGAGCACGATGCCCCGTCCCTTCACGTAGACGAGCGTGTTTGCGGTCCCAAGATCGATCGCCATGTCGGCGGAGAGCATTCCAAGCAAGCGGGAGAACATGGCGTTTCGACCTAGCCTCTGTTTGGGCAGGCCCGGCCATCGTGGCAGGGTCCTGTTTAGGGCGGGCCGGAGGTTCCGACAATGCGGAAGCTCCGGCCCGGATTGCGTTTTCCCGCAGGTTGCCGCCGTCAGGCGGACATGGCCTCGGGTTCAGACTTCTCGCGCTTCACGGCAAGTTTGTTCAGCGCATGGATGTAGGCCTTGGCTGCAGCCACCAGGGTGTCGGTGTCGGCCCCCTGCCCGTTCACGGTCTTGCCGTTTTCCTCGAGCCGTACGGTCACCTCGGCCTGGGCGTCGGTGCCGTGGGTCACGGCATTGATCTGGAAGAGTTGCAGGTGCGGGTTCACGCCCACAGCCTTCTTGATCGACTGGAAGATCGCGTCGATCGGCCCGTCCCCGTCGGAGGCACCTTCGCGGATCTCGCCGTCAATATCGAGTTCGACCGTCGCGGTCTGCGGCTGCTTGGTGCCGGCGATCACGTCGATCGAAACCAGCTTCACCCGGTCCTTGACCCGGACCACCTCGTCGTCGACCAGGGCCACTATGTCCTCGTCGTAGACGTCCTTCTTTTTGTCGGCCAGATCCTTGAAGCGCTTGAAGGCGTCCTGGAAGGCGTTGTCGCCGAGCGTGTAGCCCAGCTCCTCGAGCTTGGCTTTGAAGGCGTGGCGCCCGGAGTGCTTGCCCATCACCAGGGTGGATTTGTTCAGGCCCACCGATTCCGGCGTCATGATCTCGTAGGTCTCGGCGTTCTTCAGCACACCGTCCTGGTGGATACCGGACTCGTGGGCAAACGCATTGGCGCCGACGATCGCCTTGTTGGGCTGCACCTGAAAGCCCGTGATCGTGGAAACCAGGTGGGACGCTCGCGTGATGTGCTCGCTCTCGACCGCGGTGTCGTACGGCAAGGCGTCACTGCGGGTGCGGAGCGCCATCACGATCTCTTCCAGCGCCGCGTTGCCGGCCCGCTCGCCGATGCCGTTGATCGTGCATTCGACCTGGCGCGCGCCGGCGTGCACCGCGGCCAACGAATTGGCGACCGCCAGCCCCAGATCGTTGTGGCAATGCACCGAAATTACGGCCTTGTCGATGTTCGGCACGCGGTTCATCAGCATCGAGATCAACGCGTGGAATTCTTCCGGCACTGTGTAGCCGACCGTGTCGGGGATGTTGATCGTCGTGGCGCCTGCCTTGATCGCGCTTTCGACGCAGCGGCAGAGGAAGTCGTGCTCGGTCCGGGTGCCATCCTCGGGCGACCACTCGACGTTGTCGCAGAGGTTCCGGGCATACCCGACATGGTCGATGACCGACTGGCGCACGTCCTCGGGCTCCATCTGCAGCTTGAACTTCATGTGCAGCGGGCTGGTCGACAGGAACGTGTGGATGCGCGGACTCTCGGCTTCGCGAAGCGCCTCCCAGGCGCGCTCGATATCGGCCTTGTTGCAGCGGGCAAGCCCGGCAACGGTTGAGTTCTTCACCACGCGGGCAACTTCCCGCACGGCCTCGAAATCGCCGTTCGAGGCGATCGGAAACCCGGCCTCAATGATGTCGATCTTCATTTCCTCGAGCACGCGGGCAATCTGGACCTTCTCGTCCAGGTTCATCGAGCAGCCCGGCGACTGCTCTCCGTCGCGCAGCGTCGTGTCGAACACGAAGACGCGTCCCTCGTCCGGAATGGTGCGGACACTCGCAGATCGGCTCTTGCGGGTATTTTCAGAAGATGTGGCGTTTACGTCGGTGGTCATGATCTTACTCTCATCGCAGATGGGTTCGCACTTTCAACTCGTGGCACTCGTAACCCCTGAACGCACCGGCATGCCGCCGGACGGGCTCAGGGGTGCCTAAGTCGAAGAGCGAGACCGCTGCGATCGCGCAGCACAGGACCAAGCAGAGAAGAACCGGAGAACGGGCGAACCGGCACTATCCCGCGACCACAGGAGATCGCCGCCGCGGAGGCGGCGCGACTTTCCATGATTTGGGCGTCCTGGTTCATAATCGTTCTGACAACCTTGCCGTAAAAAACCTGACAGTTACTCAAACTCTGGCAATCCGATCCCGCCCGTCCAGCAGAACCCGTCTTCGGGCGGCCCCTTCCGAAGCCTGTCTGCCAACGCGCCCCCAAATTCCTGCCTTCTTGCGGGCCAGTTTGGCGTCGTCTACGGGGACCGCCCCACCCTGATTGTGACAAGCGGATTTCCCGTATGGTTAACGGGTACCAAATAACCCTGAACATCCCGTTAACATTGGACTTTTAGACGGTTTTTGCAGTGCACCGCAAGGACTATGCGTTTCCCTCCCGGATTTATCCCCATATGACCGGATTCCGCGCCGCCCGGAGCTCCGCAAGGCCCAGAGAGATTCCCCAGATTCGACCGCCTGATTTGCATTTTCACAGCCTCGCTGCGCCCCGGACCGGGCTTGAAATCAAGGCATTTGATCCTATATCCAGCAAGATCCACCGCGTCCGGCTCCACCGGACCCCGGAGCACACCGCCCTGCGCCCGCGAATGATGAACGATGATGACAAATGATGACAAACGCGCCGGAAATCTGCCCGGCCCGCCACCACGCCGGAGGCCCGGAAAATGTTAACTTTTGCTAACATTTCCTGCGGAATTTCCACGGGCCGCGGCGCAGCGAAATCCCCGAAAATGCAGCCGCCTGAAGGCGTTGCCTCCCGCAGGCGGGGCAAAACGGAGGTTCTGTGTCGGCCGTGCTAATTCTTGGCCTTGTCGACCAGCGCCTTTTCCTTGATCCAGGGCATCATGGCGCGAAGCTTCTCGCCCACTTCCTCGATGGGATGCGCGTCGTTCCGCCCGCGGGTCGCCTTGAAGCTGGTCTGGCCGACCTTGTTCTCGAGCATCCAGTCCCGGGTGAAACGGCCCGACTGGATGTCTTCGAGCACGCGCTTCATCTCGGCCTTGGTCTCGTCCGTGATGATGCGCGGGCCGGTCTTGTACTCGCCATACTCGGCCGTGTTCGAGATCGAGTAGTTCATGTTGGCGATGCCGCCTTCGTAGATCAGGTCGACGATCAGCTTCACTTCGTGCAGGCACTCGAAAGAGGCCATCTCGGGGGCATAACCCGCCTCGACCAGCGTCTCGAAGCCGCCGCGGATGAGTTCCACGAGCCCGCCGCAGAGCACGACCTGCTCGCCGAAGAGATCGGTCTCGCACTCTTCGCGGAAGCTGGTCTCGATGGTGCCGGCCCGTCCGCCGCCGATGGCAGAGCTGTAGGAAAGCGCGATCTCATGGCCGTTGCCCGAGGCGTCCTGATGGATCGCGATCAGGCAGGGCACGCCGCCGCCGCGCTCGTACTCCGAGCGCACGGTATGGCCGGGGCCCTTCGGCGCGATCATGAAGACATCGAGGTCTTCGCGCGGCTCGATCAGCTTGAAGTGGATGTTGAGCCCATGGGAGAACGCGAGTGACGCGCCCGTCTTCATGTTGGGCGCGAGATCCTCGGCATAGATGTCGCCCTGCAGCTCGTCGGGGGTCAGCATCATGACCACGTCGGCCCACTTGGCGGCTTCGGCCGGGGTCATGCACTTGAAGCCCGCGCCCTCGACCTTCTTCCGGGTCGCCGAGCCTTCACGCAACGCAACCGCAACCTCTTTGACGCCGCTGTCCCGCAGGTTCATGGCGTGGGCGTGACCCTGGCTGCCATAGCCCACGATCACCACCTTCTTGCCCTTTATCAGGTTAACGTCCGCGTCCCTGTCGTAATACACACGCATGATCTGAATTCCCTCTGCTTTTCAGTGTCCAGCGGCCCGCATCACCCTTCGAGGGCGCTTTCAGCGCCACCTCGGGGTGAAGCTACGTTTGAGCCACACAAGTTCTTCATCCTGAGGTGCGAGCGCAGCAAGCCTCGAAGGATTTCTGGCCGAGCAAACCTCTTCCTAAATCCCTTCCTTGCCGCGCGCCATGGCGACGACGCCGGTGCGGCACACGTCCACCAGCCCCAGCGGCTTCATCAGCCCGATGAACTGGTCGATTTTCGCGGACTGCCCGTGCAGCCGGAAGACGAAACTCTCGAGCGTCGTGTCTTGCACCGTTGCCTCGAAGATGTCGGCAATCCGCAGTGCCTCGACCCGCTTATCGCCGGTGC
Organism: Alphaproteobacteria bacterium; assembly: GCA_021776755.1. Taxonomy (GTDB): domain Bacteria; phylum Pseudomonadota; class Alphaproteobacteria; order JAJFFI01; family JAJFFI01; genus JAJFFI01. The sequence goes on from JAJFFI010000255.1 coordinate 10,892, forward strand.
CCGCGACCTTGACCATCGCAAGCTCCGCCGCCACGTGCGGGCCTTCGAGGGTCAGATCCTTGACCGAATGGACCGGCACCAGCCGGTCGAGCTGCGCCTTGATCTGCTCGATGACCATTACATTGCCCGATGTGACCAGCGTGATGCGGGACAGGTTCTCCTTGTGGTCGACCTCCGCCACGGTCAGGCTTTCGATGTTGTAGCCCCGGCCCGAGAACAGCCCCACGACGCGCGCCAGCACGCCGGGCTCGTTCTCCACCAGAACTGCAATTGTGTGAAACCTGATCTGCTCGTCCACGGGACCGTCTCCGAATTTCTTGCCGGGCCTTCCGGCGGTGGCGTGCCACCCCGGCCCTGCCCGGCGCTTCTGTTTTTGATTATCCTGCCCGCCGCGCGCCTAGACGAGAACCATGCCGTCTTCGGAGACCGCATGTTCGGCGCGATCCTCGGGGCCGAGCAGCATCTCGTTATGCGCCGCCCCGGACGGGATCATCGGGAACACGTTCTCGGCCTTGTCCACCATTACATCCGCGATCACCGGCTTGTCGATTTCGATCATCTCGTTGATGAGGTCGTCGACCTGGTCCGGCTTTTCGGCGCGGAGCCCGACCGCATGGAAACTCTCGGCGAGCTTCACGAAGTCGGGCAGGCTTTCCATGTAGCTCTCGGAATACCGCCCGCCGTGCAGCAGTTCCTGCCACTGGCGCACCATGCCCATGTATTCGTTGTTCAGAATGAAGACCTTCACCGGAAGCCGGTATTGCGCGAGCGTCGACATCTCCTGGATATTCATCAGGATCGAGGCCTCGCCCGCAACATCGACCACCAGCGCGTCCGGATGCGCGACCTGCACACCCATTGCCGCCGGCAGGCCGTAGCCCATCGTGCCGAGCCCTCCCGACGTCATCCAGCGGTTCGGCTTGTTGAAATGCAGGAACTGCGCCGCCCACATCTGGTGCTGGCCGACCTCGGTCGTGAAGTAGACGTCGCCCTTTTCTTCCGAGCGTTTTTTGGTGATCGCCTGCAGACGCTCAAGCGCGTACTGCGGCTTGATGACATCTTTCTTGGAATCGTATTTCAGGCAGTCGACCGCGCGCCACTCGTCGATCTGTTTCCACCATGCGTCCAGCGCCTTGCCGTCGGGTTTGTACTGTTTCGCTTTCCATTCCTTGATCATGACCTCGAGCACATGGCCGACGTCGCCGACGATCGGCACGTCAACCCGCACATTTTTGTTGATCGAGGACGGATCGATGTCGATGTGGATCTTCTTCGAGTTCGGCGAGAAATGCGCGAGGTTCCCGGTCACCCGGTCGTCGAACCGCGCGCCGACACAGACCATCACATCGCAATCGTGCATCGCGATGTTGGACTCGTAGGTTCCGTGCATTCCGACCATGCCGAGGAACCGCTTGTCGGTCGCGGGCAGCGCACCGAGACCCATCAGGGTCAGCGTGCAGGGGTATCCCGTCATGCGGACGAAATCGGTCAGCAACTGCGAGGCGGCGGGACCCGAATTGATCACGCCACCGCCGCAGTAGAAAAGCGGTTTCTTGGCCTTGGCGAGCAGTTCGACCGCCTTCGAGATATTGCCCGCGTCGCCCTTCACCTGGGGCCGGTAGCTCTTGTGCCCGGACTTCGAGGCCGCCTGGTATTCGCCGAGCCCCTGCAGAATGTCTTTCGGCAGATCGACCACCACCGGGCCGGGCCGACCGTTCTGCGCAATGTAGAACGCCTCGTGCATGACGCGCGCCAGGTCTTCCATGCGCTTGACGAGGAAATTGTGCTTCGTGCACGGCCGCGTGATGCCCGTGGTATCGGCCTCCTGAAAGGCGTCGTTGCCGATCAGATGCGTCGGCACCTGGCCGGTCAGGCACACCACCGGAATGGAATCCATAAGCGCGTCGGTCAGACCGGTCACGGCATTGGTCGCACCCGGTCCCGAGGTGACGAGCACGACGCCGACCTTGCCGGTTGAGCGCGCATAGCCTTCGGCCGCGTGTACGGCACCAGCCTCCTGGCGAACCAGAATGTGCCGGACCGCGTTCTGCTGGAAAAGCGCATCATAGATCGGAAGGACTGCGCCACCGGGATACCCGAAAATGACGTCGACGCCCTGCTCCGCAAGGGCTTTCAGGACAATCTCCGAACCGGTCATCTGGTCCCTGGACATGACACACTTCCTTCGATGCGGCCGTTATACGGCACGAGTTTCATACCAACATACTTAAGGCCGGCGTGGGCCGGCCTGGGTCGACTTTGTGCGGAATTTCCGCGCTGCCGTGTGCACCCGGTTTTGCTGCGAGTGCGAAGGCAGGTTCCTAGCGCCTTATTTCGCCACGGTCAACATAAACTGACGAATATAATTTCGCACATCTTGGTTAATTCTTTCCGAAAATTGCGTTTCAGCACGAAAGTCGGGAATAAACTGATGTCGAAACCAGGTAATCTGCCGCTTGGCGTACTGGCGCGTCGCCGCCTGTGCGGCCGCGGTCGCGGCCGGGAGCGGCAGCCGGCCTTCAAGATGGTCGATCAGGTCGGGCACGCCGAGCGCTTTCATGCCCGGGAGATCGCGGCCGGTGCCCGCCCCGATCAGCGCCCGCACCTCCTCCAACGCGCCGCCATCGAGCATTTCGAGAAACCGCGCATCTATCGCCGGATAGAGACTATCCCGCGGCGGCTCGAGAAGGATCTGCATAAATCGCCAACCCGCGGGCGGCCCCCCGCCATCGTCCGCCTGCCAGCTCGACAGCGCCCGTCCCGTCGCTTCGTGCACCATGAGCGCGCGGGCAATCCTTTGCCCGTCAGTGGGGTCGAGGCGTGCCGCGGTCGCGGGGTCGCAGCTCCGCAACACTTCATGCAGCGCTTCCGGACCATCGCCGGCGAGCCGCGCCAGCACTGCCTGGCGCACGTTGGCCGGGACCTCCGGAACCGCCGTGAGGCCCTCGGTGAGGGCTTTGAGGTAGAGACCCGTCCCGCCGCACACGACAGGCAACGCGCCGGCGGCATGGGCCGTCCCGATCTCGTCCAGCGCCATCCGCAGCCAGCGGCCGGCAGAGCACGGATCGGCGACCGGCAGAGCGCCGTATAGACGATGCGGCGCGCGATTGGTGAGTGATTTGTCCGGCGCGCCGGACAGGATCGGCAGTTCGCGATAGACCTGCATGCTGTCGGCGTTTATCACCACGCCGGAAGCATCCTCAGCGATAGATGCCGCGAGCGCACTCTTGCCGCTGGCCGTCGGGCCGGCAACGATCACGACGGGTTGTGCGCGGAGGTTCACGGCAGACCCCTGTTCGGGAAGGCAGCATGCAATACGTTCTGACCCTGATTGCCGATCCGGAGGCAGCTCCGCTCGGCGCCGAGACCATAGACCCGGCCTTTGGCGCGGTCGAGGCCCAGGGCGCCTGGATGGGCGAACCTTTATGGCTTTCGGAAAACGAGGCGCTCGACATCCCGTTCGACTATCGCGGCGAGCTCGACGAAGTCATGCCCGCTGTCGATGCCGCCTGTGCCGGGCTCGCGATGGACTACGCCGTCCAGGTCACGGCGCTTCGGCGGAAACAGGTGCTGCTCGCCGATATGGAATCCACCATGATCGAAAACGAGATGCTCGACGATCTGGCCGATCGCGCCGGCATTGGCGCACAGGTCGCCGAAATTACGGCGCGCGCCATGAATGGCGAGCTCGATTTCCGGGACGCACTGGCCGAGCGCATGGCCCTCCTGCAGGGGCTTCCCCAGGCCGTGTTCGAGGACGCCTGGGACGGCGTGCGCTACGTGCCGGGGGGCGAGCCGCTGGTGCGCACGATGGCCGCCAACGGCGCCCACACGGCCCTCGTTTCGGGCGGGTTCGATCACTATGCCGCGCGGGTCGCCGAGCGCCTCGGATTTCACGAGTTTCGCGCGAACAAGCTCGCGTTCCGGGACGGCGCCTTCACGGGCCAGATTGTCGAGCCAATCCTAGACAAGGGAGCGAAGGTCGACGCGCTCCGCGACATCACGACGGCCTGCGGCGTGCCGCGCGAGGCCGCGATCACGGTCGGCGACGGCGCCAATGACCTGCCGATGCTGCTCGCCGCCGGCACCGGCGTCGCCTTCCGCGCCAAACCGACCGTCGCCGCGTTGGCACCCTTCCGGATCGACCACGGCGACCTCACGGCCCTGCTTTATCTGCAGGGCTACTCGAAATCCGATTTCGTGATGCGCTGAAGAAAAAGGGCGGCCCGTGGACCGCCCTTTTCCGTTCCGTATGAAGCTGAGATCAGCCCTGATCGACCTTGAGCGCGAGGAAGCGCAGGTCGCCGCCCCGCTGGATCAGCAGAAGAATGCTCTTGCGGCCTGACTTTCTGGCCTCGGTGATCTTCGCCTCGATCTCCTCGGGAGACCCGACTTCCTTCTGGCCTGCCTCGACGATGACGTCGCCCTCGCGGAGGCCTTTCTCGGCCGCCAGCGACGTACCGTCGACATCGGTCACCAGCACGCCCTTGGCGTCTTCCGATATCTTGTATTTGGCCTTGAGATCGGCCGAGAGCGGCGACAGCGTCATGCCCATCGTCTTGAGCTCCTGGCCCTTGCCGGTCTCGGGCTTGCGCCCGGGGGCGCTCGCCTTGGTGACCTTCTCTTCCTTGAGCTCGCCGATCTTGACCTGAAGCGTCACTTTCTTGCCGCCCCGCCAGACCACGACGTCGACCGCCTTGTCGATCTCGGTCTCGGCCACGATGCGCGGCAGGCGGCGCATCTCGCGCACGCTCTTGCCGTCAAGCTCGAGGATCACATCCCCCGCCTTCAGGCCTGCCTCTTCGGCGGGGCCGCCCTCGGTGACGCTGGCGACCAGCGCGCCGCGGGCTTTCTTGATCCCGAGACTTTCGGCGATCTCGTCGGTGACGGTCTGGATCCGCACGCCGAGCCAGCCGCGTTTGGTCTTGCCGAACTCGCGGAGCTGGGCAATGACTGGCTGGGCGAGCGACGACGGAATGGAAAAGCCGATGCCAATGCTGCCGCCACTCGGCGAAATGATCGCGGTGTTGACGCCGATCACGTTGCCGTCGATGTCGAACAGCGGGCCGCCCGAGTTGCCGCGATTGATCGAAGCGTCGGTCTGGATGTAGTCGTCATAGGGGCCGGAGTTGATGTCGCGCTGGCGCGCCGACACGATGCCCGCGGTCACGGTGCCGCCGAAGCCAAACGGATTGCCGATCGCGAGCACCCAGTCGCCGACCCGAAGCTCGTCCGAATCGCCCCATTTGACCGCAACCAGTTTCATTTTGGTCTTCACCTGCAGAAGCGCGAGGTCGGTCTTGGAATCGCGGCCGATCACCTTGGCCTTCACCGATGTGTCGTCGTGGAAGATGACGCGGATTTCGTCGGCACCGTCAATGACGTGGTTGTTGGTCACGATCAGACCAGACTCATCGATGATGAAGCCCGAGCCGAGTGAGGTGGACCGGCGCTGGCGCTGGCGGCGCTGGCGCTCCATGAAGTCCTTGAAGAAGTCCTCGAGCTGCGAGCCCGGAGGCAACTGCGGCATTTGAGGCGTCTGCCCCGTGTTCTTGCGGATCTGGGTGGTCGAGATGTTGACCACTGACGGCAAAAGCTTTTCCGCCAGATCGGCGAAGCTCTCGGGGGCTGGGCGCGCGTGGGCCTTGCTGTCCGTCCCGGGTGCCACCGGCGCGACCAGAAGGACAAACGCCGCTGCCGCGACGGGCAACATCCGGACGGCATGGCGATAAAGTAGTGTTGGGGAGCTGGTTTCAGTCATCAAGTGCATGTTCAGACCTGTACGAGTTTGGTGTCAGTGTAATCCCTGTTCGCGAGACGCCGCAGTCCACGGCCACTTTAGTGAGCGCGCACACGACATGCCTCTCAATTCCCCGTGATAGGCACTGCCCTGGTCGCAACAGACCGGGCGGACTTTTCGGAACCTAGCCACGAACCAACCAGACGATTCCGACCCCCACGATGGCAGCGGCAATGCCGGCTGCCCTGATCAGCTGGGGCGGCATCTCCAGCGCTTCTGTCATCAGACGCTTCATGCCACCGGGAAAAAGCGCATATAGCGCGCCCTCTATGGCAAGAACGAGGCCGAGCGCGACGATCAAATCGGTCACGCCGGCGCCCTACCTCGTCTTGCTGTAACGGGCTGTCCGCCCTATTGCTCGGCATTCTGCGGGCTGCCACCCGTCTTGGCGTTTTCCTTGCCGAAGAAACGGAAGAAATCGCCGTCAGGTGGGCCGATGTAGCGCGTGTTCGAACCGCCAAGCCCTTCCTTGTAGGCCCGCATCGACACGAAGAAATCGAAGAACTGCGGGTCCTGTCCATAGGCAGCGTTGTAGATCTGCTGCGCTTGGCCCTCGCCCTCACCGCGGAGGATCTCGGATGTCTTCTCCGACTGG
>JAJFFI010000256.1 GCA_021776755.1 Alphaproteobacteria bacterium
GGCCGCGCCCGATGTCCATCCCGTCGAGGCGGACGCGAAGGAACGCGCGGCGCTCGCCCGGCGGCTTGGCATCGTGGACCTCCGGGCGCTTTCCGGCGAGGTGACGCTGCGCCGGCGGGCGGATCAGCGGACCTTCGAGGCCACGGGGACCCTGCAGGCCAAAGTCGTGCAGGACTGCGTCGTGACGCTCGAGCCCTTCGAATCCACGGTCGAGGATCGGTTCGATGTGCGCTTTGCGCCGGACCCCGCCGGCGGCAAGGCGCTCGATCTCGATCCCGACGAAGATGCGCCGGAGCCGCTTGAGGGGGACAGCATCGATATCGGAGAGCTTGTGGCCCAGCAACTTTCGCTGGCACTCGACCCGCATCCGCGCAAGCCCGGGGCCGAAATCCCGGATGGTGTCGCGGCGGCAAGAGACGACGGAGAAGAGGACGCGCGTCCCAATCCGTTTGCAAAGCTTGCCGAACTGAAGAAATCCCCCTAGATAAACGGTCAGGATTCTCGCGCACTTCTGGTCAGCGATGCTGACCAGCCAAGCGGCCAGAGGTACGGTCGTATCCGGGTTGCCGCGGTGCAGCGAATAGAGTAGAAACCGGCGCTCGTTTTCGGACGCAGAAAGAAAAATAAATGGCAGGTCCAAAAAAGAAAATCTCGCGCTCCCGGCGCGATCAGCGGCGTTCGCACGACAGCTTGCCTGGACAGGCCTATGTCGAGTGCGCCAATTGCGGCGAGTTGATGCGGCCCCACCACGTTTGCGGGTCGTGCGGGACGTACCGCGGCCGCGAGGTCACCGAAGCCGAAGCCGTCTGACGGTGCCGATCCCACCTGGCTTAAACTGACCGGGGAGCGGCCGATTGGCTGACAAGATAACGATCGCGCTCGACGCCATGGGCGGGGACCATGCCCCGGCCATGGTGGTGGAAGGCGTGAAGTTGTCGCGTGAGCGATTTCCGCATGTCCATTATCTGCTGTTTGGCGACCAGGCTGTGCTGGAGCCAATGCTTGCCGAGCATCCAGAGCTGCAGTCGCATTGCGAAATCCGCCATACGGACGAGGAAATCAGTGCCGAGATGAAGCCGTCCCAGGCGCTCCGCCAGGGCAAGCGGAGCAGCATGCGGCTCGCGCTCGACGCCGTGCACAACGGCGAGGCCGGCGCGGTGGTCTCGGCCGGCAACACGGGCGCCCTGATGGCGCTCTCGAAATTCGTCCTGCAGATGATGTCGTCGATCGACCGGCCGGCAATCGTCGCCTATTTCCCGAACCAGCAAGGCGAGACCGTCATGCTCGACCTCGGCGCGAACGTCGAGTGCGATGCGAACAACCTGATCCAGTTCGCGGTCATGGGCGCGATATTTGCGCGCGCGGTAATGGGCATCAGCAATCCCCGCGTCGGGCTGCTCAACATCGGCTCCGAGGAACTCAAGGGCAAGGAAACGGTCAAGGCCGCGAGTGCGGTGCTGAGTCAGGGCGACCTCCCGTTCGAGTATCACGGCTTCGTCGAGGGCGACGGCATCCATCGCGGAGACGTTGACGTGGTGGTGACCGACGGGTTCTCCGGCAATGTCGCGCTGAAGACGATGGAGGGGACGGCCAAGCTGTTCAGCCATTTCATCCGCCAGACGTTTCAGAGCTCGTTGATGTCCAGGCTTGGATATCTTTTTGCCAGTCATGCCTTCGGCAAGATGAAACTCCGGCTCGATCCGCGCCGCTACAATGGCGCCGTTCTGGTGGGGCTGCGGGGCATCTCGGTCAAGAGCCACGGCGGGGCCGATGCCCTCGGGTTTTCGACCGCCATCGCGGTTGCCATCGACATGGTGGCGAACGGCTTCCTTGACCGGATCCGCGAGGAGATGGGCAAGCTCGATCCGGCGCAGATCGAAAGCCTGATGGCGGGGGTGGAATGAAAACGCGGCGGTCAGTGGTCATGGGGTGCGGCTCGTATCTGCCGCAGAAGATCGTCACCAACGAGGAACTCTCCGAGCGGGTCGACACGACCGACGCCTGGATTGTCGCGCGGACCGGCATTCACGAGCGCCGGATCGCCGCCGAGGGCCAGTTCACATCGCATCTCGCAACCGAAGCCGCGAACCGGGCGCTCGCAGCGGCGGGCATCGCGGCCGAAGACATCGATCTCATCGTGCTGGCGACGGCAACCCCCGACTCGACGTTTCCCGCGTCCGCAACCCGGGTGCAGGCCGCGATCGGGGCGCACTCCGCATTTGCCTTCGACGTTCAGGCGGTCTGTGCGGGCTTTGTGTACGCGCTGAACGTGGCGGACAACTTCCTCCGCCTCGGTCAGGCCGAGCGTGCACTGGTGATCGGTGCGGAGACCTTTTCACGCATCCTCGACTGGGAGGATCGCGGCACCTGCGTGCTGTTTGGCGACGGTGCCGGCGCCGTGGTCCTCGAGTCCCAGGAGGGCGCGGGGGGAAATACCGACCGTGGCGTGCTGTCGTGCCACCTGCATTCGGACGGCAGGTTCTACGATCTGCTGTACGTCGACGGCGGGCCGTCGAGTACCCAGACCGCCGGGCACCTCAAGATGTCGGGACAGGAGGTTTTCAAGCACGCGGTGAGCAAACTCGCCTCGGTGCTGGAAGAAGCTCTCGAGGCAACGGGGATCGGTCCCGAGGATGTCGACTGGTTCGTGCCACATCAGGCAAACCGGCGCATTATCGAGGCAATGGCGCGGAAACTGGGGATTACCGGAGAGAAGGTGATCCTGACCGTCGGACGTCATGCCAACACGTCGGCGGCCTCAATTCCGCTCGCGCTGGATGAAGCAGTCATCGACCGGCGTATTAAACGCGGCGATATCGTGCTGCTTGAGGCCATTGGCGGCGGACTTTCGTGGGGGGCTGCGGTCATCCGGTGGTGAACGTGTACCGGTACGGCGTACCTGCGTTGCATTTCTGAAACACCTTCCGGAATTATCTCGATCTGCAGGATCGGCCGTTTGACGGCTATCCTACGGATACGTAACGTCTTTCCCGAGTTTGGACCGGGGGGTCATAATAATATGGTAGGAGGGGGAGTATGGCTGGGAAAACCGTGACGAGAGCCGATATCAGCGAAGCTGTTTATTTGGCGTCGGGGCTTTCGCACAACGATTGTGCGAAAATGGTAGAGGCCGTTCTGCAGGAAGTATCAAACGCACTTGTCCGCGGCGAGGGCGTCAAGATTTCTTCATTCGGCAGTTTCTCCGTGCGCCAGAAAGGTCTGCGGACCGGGCGCAATCCCAAGACCGGGGAAGAGGTGCCGATACTGCCGCGCAAGGTGCTGGTGTTCCGCGCCTCGCACGTGCTCAAGAACGACATCAACGACAGCCTGACCGGCGGCTCGACCGTGAGGCCGATGGCCGCGGCCGAAAGCGGGTCGTGAGCGACGCGCGGGACAGCGACTCCGGGAAACGCCCGGCCAAGTCGGCCTCGGCGTTCCGCACAATCAGTGAAGTTTCCGAAGAACTCGACGTGCCGCAGCATGTGCTGCGATTCTGGGAGACCAAATTCGCCCAGGTAAGCCCGATGAAACGGGGCGGCGGGCGGCGCTATTACCGGCCGGAAGACGTCGATCTGCTGCGGCGCATCCGCGACCTTCTCTACAGCGACGGCTACACCATCAAGGGCGTCCAGAAGCTGCTGC
>JAJFFI010000257.1 GCA_021776755.1 Alphaproteobacteria bacterium
GGTCGAGGTTGCCTTCACGCGCCGGGCCCCTGGGCACGATGCGGTTGGGGTTGATGATTTTCATCGCGTAGTAGCCGCGCTTGATGGCGTCGAGGTCGATCGTGTCCGCCACGCCGGGCATCTGGTAGAGCTCGCGGAGATAGTTCGAAAGGTTCGGGTAGTCCGCGATCCGCCGCAGGTTGCACTTGAACGCGCCATGATAGGCGACATCAAAGCGCACCAGGGTCGGCATGAGGCGCAGATCGGCCTCGGTCAGCCGCCCGCCGGCGAGATAACGTTTCTCGCCGAGGATAGCTTCGAGCCAGTCGAGGCTCTCGAACAGCGCCGTCACCGCTTCGTCATAGGCTTCCTGGCCGGTCGCAAAGCCCGCCTTGTAGACGCCGTTGTTGACGGTTGCATAGACGCGGCCGTTGATCGTGTCGATCTCGTCCCGGATGTCCTCCGGATAAAAATCCAGGTCCGCGCGGCCCCATGCGTCGAACGCCGTGTTGAACATGCGGATGATCTCGGAGGACTCGTTGCTGACCACGGTTTCGCGTTCGCGGTCCCAGAGCGTCGGCACGGTCACCCGCCCGGTGTAGTCGGATTTTGCCACCGTATAGACCTCGTGCAGGTGGCCGGCACCGTGGATCGAGTCGCCGTCGGAGCCCTTGTCGGGCCGGAAACTCCAGCCCTCCCGGTCCATCGCGTAAGACGTGAGGTCGAGCGAGATCGCGTCCTCGAGCCCCTTGAGCTTGCGAAACAGCAGCGTACGGTGCGCCCAGGGGCAGACCATCGAGACATAGAGATGATAGCGCCCGGGTTCGGCCTTGAACCCGGAGTCGCCGTCAGCGGTGATCCAGTTGCGAAAGACTGCATCCTCACGCTTGAATTTACCGCCAGTCTTTTCGGTATCGTACCAGTCGTCCTGCCACTTGCCGTCGACGAGGAGGCCCATCGTCCCGCGTTTCCTGTTCCAAAAAGGTACCAGGTACCTTTTTAGAGTCCGTTGTGGGTGCCGTCGCAAAACGGCGCGGAGGCGGTGCGCTTGCAGCCGCAAAGATACGCGGTTTCCGACTTTCCAGCCTTTTGCACGATCGGCACGATGCCCGTCCCGTCATGCGAGCCGTCGCAATAGGGCTGCTTCTGGCTCCGCCCGCAGGCGCACCAAGCATACGACTTGCCCTTGGTCAGCTCGACCTCGTAGGGCTCTTTCTGGGCGATCTTCGGCTCGGTCATGGTGGCGTCCTTCCCCGGTTGTGTTGGCGCCAAGGATAGAGAGCTGACCGCGCCGGTCAAATCACAGGATGTTCAGCCGCGCGGCTGTTGAGGTGGCGACAAGCGCGCTCTAGGCTTCAGGCAGCCCATTTAATCGCGTGCAGCTTCGGGAGATCATTCCATGGCACGGCAAAAAGTAAGCGGTATCGGCGGCGTCTTCTTCCGGGCGGAAAACCCCGAAGCGCTGGCCAAGTGGTACGCCCATCACCTTGGCGTCGATGAAGTGCCGGGCGACTACGACACGCCCGCCTGGCGTCCGGCCGGCGGGACCACTGTCTTTGCGCCGTTTCCGGCCGACACCGACTATTTCGGCGATCCCGGGCAGCGGTGGATGATCAACTTCCGGGTGATGGATCTCGACGCCATGGTGGCGCAGCTCGTGGCGGCCGGGATCGAAGTTCAAGCCGACGGGGAGGTGCACCCGAACGGGCGCTTTGCCCGGCTGTACGACCCCGAAGGCAACCCCGTCGAGCTGTGGGAACCCGCGGGCCTGAGCCGCGAGACCGAGGAAAAGACCTAGCTCGCCAGCTCGAACCTGATCGGCTGGGCCCCTTCCCAGAGCGTGGCCTTGCCGAGGGCCTGCAGGTTTTCGAGCTCCGAGGTGAGGGTGAGAAAGTGGTTGCCGGCGAGCTGGCCCGCCTTGCTGGCGAAACACACCGGGCCGTAGGCCAGCAGAATCTCGGTTTCGCTGACGCCGCCAGGATAAAGTACGACCTCGCCCGGCGCCGGATAGCTGGTCGCGTTTTCGGGGCCGACGCCGAAATCGAGATCGCCGAGCGGGATCCACACGCCTTCGCCCGACCAGCGCACATGCACAATCTTGCTTTCGAACGGCATGGCCTTGCGGAAGGCAGCGCAGGTTGCGGGTGCCAATTCGGTCTCGAGCCGTGCTGCGAAGCTGTAGGCCCCCGCGGTGATCGTGAGGGCGGTCATGGGCGTTGCGGCTTGCCGGCCACCACCGGCCAGGCAGCGACGGCGAACACGAGGAACGACGCGCCATAGGCGATCGCGGAGATCGCCGCGACCGGCTCGAACCCGGTCTGGCCGTTATAGAACAGCCAGAGGCCGGTCATCATGCCGAGCATGGCGGCCTGGGCGAGCCAGAAATGGATGCGCGCGAGCAGCCGCGAAACCTGCTGGCCCCACTGGCGATAGAACAGCGCGAACAGGAAGAAGCTGACAAAGCCGATCACGTTGATATGCGCATGGGTCGGCCGCTGGCTGTGGTCATGCGCGATTGCCATCGCAAGACCGAGCGCAATGCCGAGCACGCCGTAGAGGATGGCGGCCCCGAGAAACCGGCGCGCGAGCAAACTGGCATCTGTATCTGTCATGGTGTGGCCCCCTTGAAGTGTACACCCCGCAGAATATCACGCGCTGCGGTTCACAGAAACAGATCGCTGGTGCCGCCGGCGGCCGCGGCGATGCGGCAGAAGTGGCCTCAGGCGGCGAAGGTGTCGAGGAACTTCGCCTCGCCCGCCCTGGTGAAACGGATCAGGCGGGTGCCGTC
>JAJFFI010000258.1 GCA_021776755.1 Alphaproteobacteria bacterium
ACGTGCCGGAGTATTCGTGGATCACGCGCCACGTCCCGGTCGACGACTGGGAGCATCCGCCCTCGGTCACGGTCCGTGCGATGCAGGAGATGGGCTTGTCGCCGAAACGCATCGGCTGCGAAAAGCAGGGCTGGTTCTACACGGTCGACGAGCACGAGACGCTCACGAAGGCCTTCGGGAATGCCGAGTTTACGGACGCGACCGACCTCATCGAGGGCATACGGCTCATCAAGTCCGGCGAGGAGATCGCCATGATGCAGCGCTCTTCGGACATTCTAGACAAGGCCATCGTCGCCGGCATGGACGTCACGGCGGCGGGCGTGAACGAGAACCACATCAACGCCGAGATCAACCGGGTGCTGTTCGAGAACGGCGGCGAGTATATGGGCCTGCCGCCCTTCATCCTGGCCGGTCCCCGTACCTGCCTGCCCCATCAGACAGCCCGCGGTGAAACCGTGCGCGACCGGGACGTGGTCTATTTCGAGGTGTCCTGTTCGCAGCACCGCTATGCGGTGGCGCTGATGCGGACGTTCTTCGTGGGCGAGCCCGAAGACGAATGGCGGCGCTGCGGCGAGGCAGTGCTTGAGGCGCTCGAGGCCGCGATCGACATCATCAAGCCCGGCGTCACCTCGGAAGACGCCGACCGCGCCGCGCGTTCGGTTATCGAGAAGGCCGGCTTCGGCGACTATTTCCGCCACCGGCTCGGCTATTCCATCGGCGTCAACTATCCACCCGATTGGGGCGAGGGCCAGATCATGTCGCTGCGGAAGGGCGAGCCGCGCGAACTTCAGCCCGGCATGTGCTTCCACATGGTGCCGCTCTGCCTGAAGTACCGCGAGTTCGGCTTCGGCTATTCCGAGACCATCCGCGTGACCGAAACCGGCTGCGAGCCGTTCTCCAAACTCGGCCGGGAGTTGCTCATCAAGTGAGCCTTCTCTCATGAAATGGCTGTGGCGCGGCCTTGCGGCACTTCTGGTGCTCATTGTGGCCGCGGGCATCGGCGCCTGGCTCTATGCGCGCGCATCGCTTCCGGTACTCGAAGGCCGGGTCGATGTCGCGGGCCTTGCCGGGGAGGCCGAGATCCTGCGCGACCGGCATGGCATCCCCCATATCCGCGCGAGATCGGAGGACGACGCCTACTTCGCGCTCGGCTATGTCCACGCCCAGGACCGGCTGTTCCAGATGGAGATGCTGCGGCGCATTCCGGCGGGCCGCCTCTCGGAAGCCGTCGGCGAGGCCGGACTGAAGGCCGACAAGTTCATGCGTCTTCTGGGCGCGCGGCGGCTGGCCGAAGCCAGTCTGAAGCACATGCGCCCCGATACCCGCGCCGCACTCGAGGCGTATGCGCGCGGCGTGAACGCCTGGCTCGACACCCGCGAAGGGCCGCTCCCGCCCGAATTCGCCATCCTCGGCATCGATCCCGAACCCTGGACGCCCACCGATTCGCTCGGCTGGGGCGCACTGATGTCACTGCAGCTCTCCGGCAACTGGTCGGGCGAGTTGCTGCGGGCGCGGCTTCTCAAGACCCTCACGCCGGCGCAAATCGACGATCTCTATCCCGGATATCCGGACACCGGGCCGGTCACGCTGCCGAAGGCAGCGGCACTCTACCCGCGTCTACCGCTCGAACGGATGCTCGCCGCCCTTCCCTGGCCCACACCGACCGCGCGCACGGCGTCGAACGAATGGGTGGTTGCGGGCGCGCACACGGATACCGGCAAACCGATCCTCGCCAACGACCCTCATCTCGGCTTTTCCGCCCCCAACCTCTGGTATCTCGCGCGGATCGAGGCGCCCGGGTTCATAGTCGCGGGCGCCACTGTTCCCGGTGTGCCGTTCCATCTGCTGGGCCACAACGGGCGCATCGCCTGGGGCTTCACGACGACCACCGCCGACCAGCGCGACCTCTTTATCGAGAAACTCGCGCCGGGCGATCCCAACAGCTACATGACGCCCGAAGGTCCGGTGCCCTTCGCCGTGCGCTCCGAGACGATCCGGGTGAAGGGCGGCGGCGACGTCAAACTCGAGATACGGAGCACGCGCCACGGCCCGGTGCTCTCGGATGTGTTGGACGACGATGACCGGATTGCCGGCGAAGGTTTTGTCGTTGCCGCGGCCGCGACCTTCCTCCGGGAAGACAATGTCACCGCGCAGGCCGTCTACCGCCTCAACCGCGCCACCGGCTGGGAAAGCTTCAAGAGCGCGCTCCGGGACTGGCAGGCGCCTGTACAAAATATCGTCTTCGCCGATACCGCGGGCAATATTGGCTTTTACGCGCCGGGTCTCGTGCCGCTCCGCAAGCAAGGCGACGGATATCTTCCCGCACCCGGCTGGTCGGGCGCGTGGGACTGGGCCGGCACCATTCCGTTTGAGGACCTGCCGCAGGCCTACAACCCGACGGACGGCGTGCTGTATAATGCCAATAACCGGATCACCGGCCCGGATTATCCGCATTTCATCAGCCGCGACTGGGACGCGCCCTACCGCGCCCGCCGGCTCGCGCAGCTACTGGCCCAGCAGGGTCCGATGACCCTCGACCGCGCCGCCGCGATGCAGGCCGATACCGTGTCGCTTGCTGCCGTCGACCTCCTGCCGCTGTTGCTGACCGCAAAAGCCTCGACCGACCGGGAACGCGCGGCGATGCGGGTGCTGCGCGGCTGGGACCGCAAAATGGATCGAACTGAAGCGGCACCACTGATCTACACCGCATGGGTCACGGAGCTCACGCGCCTTCTCGCCATGGACGAACTCGGCAAGCTTGCGAAAACTTATCGCCGTGTGCGCCCGCCCGCGATCCGGCGGATGATGACCGCCCGCCCCGAATGGTGCGATGACATTTCGACCAAAGACCGCAAGGAAACCTGTGCCGAAATTGCCGGAAGCGCGTTAACTGCAGCGCTTGACCGCATCGAGGCCAAACTCGGCGCGGATATCGACGGCTGGCAATGGGGCGCGCTCCACAAGGCCCGGTTCAGCCATCGCCTGTTCGACTTCATCCCCGGTCTCGGACGGCTGACCGCCATCGAAATCGCGACCTCGGGTGGCGACTACACGCTCAACCGCGGCACGCCCCTGCCCGCCGCATCCGGCGATTTTCGCCATATCCACGGGGCCGGCTTCCGGGCGATCTACGATCTCTCGAACCTCGAGGCCTCGCGCTTCATCCAGGCCACCGGGCAGTCGGGCCATCCGCTTTCGCCGCACTGGCGCGATCTGAACCGGCCGTGGCGCGATTTCCAGTGGCTTACGCTTTCGCGGGACCGCAAGAAGGTGCTTGCCAACGGCGGGCGGGTGCTTACCTTGGCGCCGCGCTAGAGCTTTCGCCAGACTGGATCATCCCGTGTCCGAAACATTCGAGATCACCCCCGACGATATCCGCGCCGCCGCCGAACGGCTCAAGGGCGTCACCCAGGTCACGCCGCTGCTGATCTCGGAAGTGCTGTCCGATATCTGCGGCTGCGAGATCCTGCTGAAGTTCGAGAACCTGCAATACACCGCCTCGTTCAAGGAACGTGGCGCCTACAACCGCTTGCTGGCGCTCTCCGACGACGAAAAGAAGCGCGGTGTCATCGCGATGTCCGCCGGAAATCACGCCCAGGGCGTCGCCTATCACGCGCGCCGCCTCGGCATTCCGGCGACCATCGTGATGCCCGCCGCGACCCCGTTCTCGAAGGTCAACCAGACCCGCGCCCACAAGGCGAAGGTCGTGCTCGAGGGCGAAACCGTCGATGAAGCCGCGGCGGTAGCGCGGCGCCTGTGCGAGGAACAGCACCTCACATTCATCCATCCCTACGACGACCCGCTGATCATCGCGGGCCAGGGCACGGTCGCACTCGAGATGCTGGCGGCGCGCCCGGACATCGACACCATCGTCGCTCCCATCGGTGGCGGCGGACTGATTTCCGGCATCGCGATTGCGGCGAAAGACGCCAACCCCGACATCGAGATTTTCGGAGTCGAGGCGGCGAACTATCCTTCCATGAAGAACCTGCTCGAGAATGGCGAGACCGGTGGCGAGTCGGGCTTCACGGGCAAGGGCGGGTCGACAATTGCCGACGGCATCGCGGTCAAGACGCCGGGAAAGATCACCCGACGGATAGTCGACGAACTGGTCACTGAAATCCTGCTTGTTGAGGAGGTCGAGATCGAGCGCGCCGTCGGGTTGCTGCTCGAG
>JAJFFI010000259.1 GCA_021776755.1 Alphaproteobacteria bacterium
ATCATGCTCATGGCCGCCGCCCGGTTCTTGTGCTGCGAGCGGTCGTTCTGGCACTGCACGACGATGCCCGTCGGCAGATGCGTGAGCCGCACGGCGCTGTCGGTCTTGTTGACGTGCTGCCCGCCCGCGCCCGAAGCCCGGTAGGTGTCGACGCGGAGTTCCTTGTCCTCGATCTCGATCTCGATGGTGTCGTCGATCACCGGATAAACCCAGACGGAAGAGAACGACGTATGGCGGCGCGACTGGCTGTCAAACGGTGATATCCGTACGAGCCGGTGGACGCCCGACTCGGTCTTGAGCCAGCCGTAGGCGTTCTCGCCCGATATCTGAACGGTGGTCGATTTGATGCCGGCCTCTTCGCCCGGGCTCTCGGCGAGCAGTTCGACCTTGAAGCCGCGCCGCTCGGCCCAGCGCGTGTACATGCGGAGCAGCATCGCGGCCCAGTCCTGGGACTCGGTGCCGCCCGCCCCGGCGTGGACCTCGAGGAAGGCGTCGTTGCCGTCGGCCTCGCCCGACAGCAGGCTTTCAAGCTCGAGCTTGGCCGCCTTGTCGCGGAGCCCCTCCAGCGTCTTCTCGGCGTCGGCGATCATCGCCGCGTCGTCCTCGGCTTCGGCAAGCTCGATCAGCTCGACATTTTCGGTGAGCCCCTGGTCGAGTTCGTCGAACCCGTTGAGCGCCTTTTCCAGCGACGTTCGCTCGCGCATTACCTTCTGCGCCGCGGCGGCGTCGTTCCAGAGATCGGGGTCTTCGGCGCGGGCGTTCAGTTCCTCGAGGCGCTTGCGGGCGGCGTCGACGTCAAAGATGCCTCCTCAGCAGTTCCAGCGACTGCTTGAGGTCGGCGACGATGGATTCGGTTTCTGCCCGCATGGAATTAGGTCTCTGTTTTCCGGATTGAGATGCGACAGTATATCGCGCGGCTGCTGCGCGAAATCAACGCGTTGCTGCGGGCGCGGGCCTCTGGGCCCGACTATGGGCGCTTTCTGTCTGTGCGATTCAGTCTGGGCGATTACGGTCTGGGCGATTAACCCGGCCCAAGGCTGGGCTTAGTGGAATTGCCTGGCAGGTTCGGAGGCTTCGGTGGCGCAGGTGCCTGGGGCTGGGAGCCCGTTCCGCCGCGGATGATACTCGGCTTAGCGCCGTGTCCCTTTCAATAGACGCCCCCCGCAGCGGGCGTCGTAGAGCCCGCGCCGGATGGAGTCGATTCGCCGGCAAGCTCGCCGTTCATCTCGCCGATGGTGCCGCAGCCCGGCGTGTAGGGATCGTTGCCCACCTTGAACAACTCGGTGATCAGCTTGCCGGATTCGCCGGTGTATTCGCCGTCCCCAGTAACCAGACCGCCATCGCCCGGCGGGCGGCCGGTGATCTTGTCGACCTTCATGAGATAGACGCCCTTGGGAATGCGGAATGGAGTGGCCGGCTTGTCGGCCAGCGCCTTCTTCATGAACTCGCGGAAGATGGGGGCGGCCGAGCGCGAACCCGCCTCGCGGCGGCCCAGCGTCCGTGGCTGGTCGAAGCAAACCCAGACGCCTGCGACGAGGTCTGGCGAAAAGCCCATGAACCAGGCGTCAAGACTGTCGTTCGTCGTGCCGGTCTTGCCGGCGAGCGGCTTGCCGACCGATGCGACCGTGACGCCAGTGCCGCGCTGGACCACGCCCTGCAGCATCGAGACGACCTGGTAGACCGAGCGCGGGTCATTGAGCTGGGCGCGCGTGTCGGGGATCTGCGGCACGGCCTGGCCGTTCCACGGCCCCGGGCGGCAGCCCTCGCAGGGCCGGTTGTCATGCTTGAAAACAGTCTTGCCGTTGCGGTCGGTCACCCGGTCAAAGAGCGTGATGCGGACATTCTTGCCGCCGTTGACCAGCATTGAGTAGGCGCGCGACATGCGCACCACCGTCGTCTCGGCCGAACCCAGCGCCATCGCGAGATGCGGCGCCATGGCGTCGACGACGCCGAATTTCTTGGCCGTCTGCGCGACCTTCTCCATGCCGACCGACTGCGCAAGCCGCACGGTCATCAGGTTCCGCGACTTCTCGATCCCGAGGCGCAGCGTCGACGGGCCGTAGAACTTGCCGCCATAGTTCTTGGGCTTCCACATGGGCAACCCCGGACCCTGATCGACCACGACCGGGCCGTCAAAGACGATCGTGGACGGTGTGCAGCCGTTGTCGAGCGCGGTCAGATAGACGAACGGCTTGAAGGCCGAGCCCGGCTGGCGCTGGGCTTGCGTCGCGCGGTTGTACTCGTTGATGTCCTTGGAGAACTCGGCGTAACCGCCGACCATCGCCAGCACCCGCCCGGTATGCGGGTCCATCACGACCATGCCGCCCTGCACTTCGGGGATCTGGTGCAATTCGTAGGTGTCGGGCGGGAACGCCTTGCCCTTGCGGTCCTCGGTGACCAGCGCAACCGGCACCACGTCGCCGAGCTTCAACGTGTCGGCGGGCACCCGCGGCGGCCGGCCCTTGGCGTCAACGGTGCGGTATTTGCCGGCCCATTTCATCAGCGCCAGCGGTATCTTGCCGGTGGTCCCGTCCTTGAATCCGATGAAGGCCGCCTGGTCCGTGAGCCGCAGGACGACAGCGAGCTTCCATTCGTGCAATCCGATCGGATCGGCGATCTTGCCGAAGCGCTCGGCCCAGTTCTTGCCGGGCCAGTCGCCCTCAGGCTTCATGTTGGCGACCGGGCCGCGCCAGCCATGGCGGCGGTCATAGGCGCGGAGGCCCCAGATGACCGAGTCCTGCGCCAGCTTCTGCATCTTCGGGTCGAGGGTCGTCTTGACCGTGAGCCCACCCTCATAGAGGCCCTTCTCGCCGAAGCGATCGAGCAGTTCGCGGCGCACTTCCTCAGCGAAGAAGTCGGCCTTCACGAACGACACTTCGCTGCGCCTGGCGACCGTCAGCTCTTCCTGGCGCGCGGCCATCATCTGCTCGGTCGTGATCCGGCCGTCCTCGTGCATCCGGTTGAGGACCCAGTCGCGGCGTTCGATCGCGGCCTTCTTGCGGCGCGTCGGGTGGTAGTTGCCGGGGGCCTTCGGGAGGGCTGCCAGATAGGCGGCCTCGCCGACCGTCAACTCGTCGAGCGACTTGTTGAAATACTCAAGCGCCGCCGAGGCCACGCCGTAGGAACCGAAGCCGAGATAGATCTCGTTGAGATAGAGCTCAAGGATTTTCTGTTTCGAATAGACCTTCTCGAGCCGGAACGAGAGGATCATCTCCTTGAGCTTCCGAACGTAGGAAACCTCGTTGGTCAGGAAGAAGTTTTTCGAGACCTGCTGCGTGATTGTGGAGGCGCCCTGCAGACGTTTGCCGGAGCCGAGATTCTCGAAGTTGGTCACCGCCGCCCGCATGATGCCCTGAAGGTCGATGCCGGGGTGGGTGTAGAAATACTGGTCCTCGGCCGACACGAATGACTCGACCACATGCTTGGGGATCGAGTGCAGCGGGACGAAGATGCGCTTGTTGATGGCGTATTCGGCGATCAGCTGGCCGTCATTCGCGTGCAACCGCGTCAGCACCGGCGGCTGATAATTCTGCAGCCGCGCCACATCGGGCAGGTCCTTGCTGAACTCGCCCAGATAGAAGGACACGACCCCGAGCCCGGCGACCGCCAGAAACAGGATGACATACAGGCAGCGCACACCGAAACGGATCATCTCGAAAACCCTGGTCGAACTCTCTGGATACCTCTGCCGACAACCGTCCTTGGTCGCGGTCCGCGGCGCGTCCCCCACCCTGTCCGTGCAGGCTACAATATGGTGCAGAAATTAGCACGTACAAGCGGGCGTCGCAGGCACACGTTTTCGCGCACCGTCTACCGGTCGTGCTAGGCGGGAATTATGGCTGCCGTATGGCCCTGCCAAGGGGGATCGTGCAATGCGGGCCGGTGATTTGTTCACCCGGCGGATATGCGATGAATCCGGTTCGCCCGGTCAACCCGCGCAGCACGAGAGTTTCGCCACGTCCATGTCAAATGTCTGGGCCGCAAGCTTGAGCCCTTCGACCGTCGTCAGGTAGGGAAAGACCATCTCACCCAGCTCGGTGTAGGTCATGCCTTGGCGGATGGCCATGACTGCGGTCTGGATACTGTCGGAACCTTCGGGTGCAAGAATGTGCGCACCGAGCAGTTTTCCGGTGGCGCTGTCGGCGACCAGCTTGATCAACCCGCGGGTGTCGCGCGCCGCCAGCGCCCGCGGCACGTTGTCCAGGGACAGCACGGACGTCGCGGGCTCGACACCCCGCTCCCGCGCCGCCGATTCGGTGAGCCCGACGCTCGCCACCTGAGGATCGGTAAAGACAACGGCTGGCATGGCGCTGTTATCGTATCGCCGGGCATCGCCGTTGAGGGCATTGGCCGCCGCAACCTTTGCGCCATACGCCGCCATATAGACGAACTGGTCGCGCCCGGTGACGTCACCGGCGGCGTAGATCCCGGCTTGGGTCGTACGCATCCGGTCATCGACGCTGATTCCGGCATTGGACAGCAGTTCGACACCCGCCTCCTCCAGGCCGAAACCGGCGGTATTGGCCCGCCGACCGGCGCTCAACAGCAGCCGCGCCGCGTTCAGGGTGCGGGCGACGCCTTCGATTTCCGCGTCCAGTTCTACGCCGTCTGCGGTTTCCCGGACGGCCTCGTAGGAGTCCACCTGCTGCACGGTAATCCCTTCGTCAGCAAAATATCCGGCAAGAGCGGCGCTGATTTCGGGCTCGGCGCCGGGCAACATCCGGCTGCGGAATACGATCGTGACCCTGACCCCGATGCGGGCGAACATCTGCGCCAGCTCGCACCCGATGTAGCCGCCGCCCAGAACGATCATCGACCGGGGCAGCGTCTCCATCTCAAATGCCGATGTGCTCGTGAGATACGAGACATCGCCGATACCGGGTATGGCCGGAATGAATTGGTGCGCGCCGGTCGCAACGATCGCCTTGCCCGCGGTGACATGCTCGCCGCCGACAATCACCCCGCCATTGGCGAGGCTGGCTTTGCCTTCGAGATACGCGACGC
>JAJFFI010000260.1 GCA_021776755.1 Alphaproteobacteria bacterium
CGCCACCACCACCACCGCCGGCACCAGGACCACCGGCACCCTGGGCCGCAGCCGACTTGGCGACCACGGACAGGCCGTTTGCGCCGATCGCGAGGGGCGTACAGGCGAGAGCAATTGCGAGAACACTCGCTGATGCCGTCGTGAGAAATGCACTGGATATGCGCTTGGTCTTCATGACTGATCTCCTTGGTTCCCAATGGCCTTCATGGCCGTCGGCATGGTGTGGAGACTAGCTTGGTGCGACGCGCATGTAAGTGACGCAGGTCACCAATTTTGAGAAATATTGTTTCTTTTCCGTGGTTTGCGTGACGGGACTCCGTCGAATCGGGATACTGGCATGGAAAAAGGGCCGCCCCGGAGGAGCGGCCCTTTCCCAAGTCTTGCGCGTACAAGCGGTTCAGCTCGTGTGGCAGGGCTCCCCGTGGCGGAAGCCACAGCCGTTGATGTCCTCGCTGATCTGCGGCGCCGGCGGATTGGCCGGAGGCGCAGACTGGGGAGCCGGCGGAGTGGACGAATTCGGCCTTGCCTGGCGATTTGGGTTCATCCCTTCGCCGCCGCCCGGGCCGGCGCCCGGACCCGCGCCTGCACCCGCGCCTGCACCCGCACCCGCACCGGCTCCGGCACCAGCGCCCGCACCACCTGCGCCGGCACCCTGGGCCGCGGCCGAGTTGCCGGTCAGCGTGAAGGCGTCGGTGTCGATCTGGATGGGGGCGCTCGCCACAAAGCCGGCGAGCAGAAAGGTCGAGGCGAGCAGAGCCGCCTTCGTACGAATGGTCTTGGTCATTTGTCTGTTCCTTCGTTCGGTTTCTACCTGAAGCCCGACAAAGCAGTTTGTCTTACCCTGATGGCCTCCTGGCCACATGAGCCTACCTGGCTGCTTCAAGGGCTGACCCGGACTTCCTGTCCAGGACGACGGTGTGTTTACTTCAGTCATGAAATAAAAAATGTGATGCCGATCACAGGGGGACAAAAAAATCAGTCGCTACCGTTTGGCGGTGTTTCCGGGCTGGCGGTGCCCATTGTGACTGCGTTCTGGCGCACCCGGTAGATCGCGGTCATCGACAGCAGAATGGAACTGACGAAAAGATAGAGCCCCGGTTCGACCACCGCATTTGCGAGCCCGGTATTCTTGACCGTGAAAATGACCAGCGCCACGACGAAGACGTCGAGCATCGCCCATTTCCCGATCAGGTCGAGGGTCCGCACGGCGCGCCGCATCCGGTTGCCGCCGATTTCATGCGTGCGCCAGGCACGGAAGGCGAGGTCGAGTTTGTAGACGGGCGCCAGCACGGAAAAGGCGCCGATCACGATGGCGAGGAACCATTCGCCGTCGGTCATCAGTTCGTAGATGCCGGAGAGGATCGAAATCTGGTCGGTGAAGATCAGCAGCTTGTCGACCCGCAGGACCGGCACGATGAGCCCGAAAATCAGCAGCACAAGGCTGAGCACCAGCGCAGGCTCGACGAGGCGGTCGATGCCCTGCGCCTGGCGGGCCAAAGAATTGTCGTGGGTTTTCCCGAAGGCGAGGCGCAGGAAAGACGTGGGGCGGTCGCTGCTCACGCGCCGTCCGTCTTGGCATCGTGCCGGGATTTGCGCGGCGTGACGTTGTGGCGGGCCAGCGTCTCGGGCAGCTGGCCGGTGATCCAGAGCCAGAACATGTGGAAGTCCGCCCGGAACGACCATAGCGGGTGGGTGAAGGTCGCCGGCCGGTTGTGCTCATAGAGCCGGTGGGCGAGGAACGCCAAGGCGTAGCCCATGATGAACGCCAGCAGGATGAGCCACCCGTTGCCCGTCACAACGCCTGCCACAAACAGCGAAATCCCGCATGCGGTCCCGAAATAGTGCATCGCGCGGGTTTCGGGCAGGGAGTGTTCCTCCAGATAGAAAGGGAAGAACTCCCGGTAGGTTGTATAGCGCTTGCTCATCGACTCTCGCTCCGGGCCGGTTTCGGCCGGCGGCGGTTGAAATCCGGGCCGCCGGGGCGTAAATCACGTGCCAGAGGTCAGGCTGCACGCGCATCATTACCGGCGCCAATACCGTCACCAATGATGTAGGGAGCGTCGCCGCCTGGCGCAAGCTGGCATCGAACGCACAACGGACCGGAAAAATGGGTTATCGCATCGCCGTCGCGGGCGCCACGGGCAACGTGGGCCGCGAGATCTTCGAAATCCTCGGGCAGCGGAACTTTCCCGCCGACGAGATCATCCCGCTTGCCTCGGAACGCTCCGAGGGAATGAAAATTCCCTACCGCGACACCGAGCTGACGGTACGCAATCTCGAGACCTTCGATTTCAAGGGCTGCGACCTCGGCCTGTTCTCGCCGGGCGCGAGCGTGTCCAAAATCCACGCGCCGCGTGCGGGTGAAGCCGGCTGCGTCGTTGTCGACAACACCAGCCAGTTCCGGATGGATCCGGACGTGCCGCTGGTGGTGCCCGAAGTGAACCCGGAGGCGATCGCGGGCTATGGCAAGAAGAACATCATCGCCAATCCGAACTGCTCGACCATTCAGATGGTGGTGGCGCTGAAGCCGCTGCACGATATCGCGAAGATCAAACGGGTGTCGGTCGCGACCTACCAGTCAGTCTCCGGCGGTGGCAAGGCCGGCATGGACGAGCTCTTCGAGCAGACCCGGCAGGTCTATGCCAACGAGACGCTGAAGCGCGAGAAATTCACCAAGCAGATCGCGTTCAACGTCATTCCCCACATCGACGTCTTCATGGAGGACGGTTCGACCAAGGAAGAATGGAAGATGGTCGTCGAGACCCAGAAAATCCTCGACCCGGCCATCGACGTGTTTGCGACCTGCGTGCGGGTGCCGGTATTCATCGGTCACGCCGAAGCGGTGCATCTCGAGTTCGAGAGTGCGATCGACGAGGAAACCGCGCGCGAGGCACTGGGCAAGGCGCCGGGCGTCTCGGTGATCGACCACCGGGCCGACGACGGCTATGCGACGCCGGTGGAGGGCGCGGGCGACGATCCGGTCTTTGTCTCGCGCATCCGGAAAGACCCGACAGTCGAGCACGGCCTGGCACTCTGGGTGGTTTCGGATAATCTTCGCAAGGGGGCTGCCCTCAACACGATCCAGATCGCCGAAACGCTGATCGCGTCCTACCTGCAGAAGGCTGCGTGAGAGCAACCCCGCCGGCGGGCGATGTGTTGAATGGCTGAGGCCCGGACCGGCGTCCCGGACGCGGCGGTCATCGGCGCCGGCATGGTCGGCGTCTGCTGCGCATTGCGGCTGCAGCAAGCCGGGCTTGATGTCGTCCTGATCGACCGGGACGCCCCGGGCCGCGGGGCTTCGTCCGGCAATGCCGGCAATTTCGCAACCTGGGGGGTCCTGCCCCTGAATGCGCCGGGCCTCATCTGGCAGGTCCCGGGCATGCTCGCCAGCGCGACAGGCCCGCTCGCGATCAAATGGCGCGGTGTGCCGGCGCTTACGCCCTGGCTGATCCGGTTCTTGCAGTCGTGCGCACCTGACCGGGTTGCCGCAAGCACCGCGGCGCTCGCGGCGCTGCTTGCGCGCAGCACCGACGCGACGATGCCGCTGATCGAGGCCGCCGGGGCGCGCGATCTGATCTTCGGCGATGGCGTGCTCAATCTCTATCCCGCGGCCCGGCATGCGCGGGCCGCCGACGCACAGAATGCGGTCAAGCGCGCGCATGGCATCAATGTGCGCGATCTCTCCCGCGACGACGCGCTGGCGCTCGAGCCGAACCTCGCGCCGGTGTTCCACAGCGCGAGCCTCTATGAAGACGGTTTCTCGTTCCGGGATCCGCGGGCGCTGGTCGAGCGGCTGGCGGTATTGTTCGTGTCCAGCGGAGGGCGCGTCGAGCAGGCGGCTGTGACGGACGTTTCCCGTGCGACGCCGGAGCGCATGCGCGTCACAACGGACGGCGGTGTCATCGAGGCCGGGCGCGTGGTGGTCGCCGCGGGTGCCTGGTCGCGGCGCGTCCCCGGCGCGGTGCCGGACCGCATTCCGCTCGACACCGAGCGCGGTTATCACGTTGAGTTTCCGGGCGGCGGCAACCTGCTGACCCGGTCGGTCGGCTGGGCCGAGACCGGGTTTTACATGACGCCGATGGCGGGCGGCCTGCGGGTTGCGGGCACGGTCGAACTCGGCGGTCTCGACGCACCGCCAACCCGGCGGAGGATCGATATGCTGGCCCGGGGTGCGCGCCATGTGTTGCCGATGCTGGGCGAACCCAAAGGCGAATGGCTGGGCTTCCGGCCGAGCCTGCCCGACGCGCTGCCGGTGATCGGGCCGTCGCCCAGCGAGCCCGGCATCGTCTATGCCTTCGGGCACCAGCATCTCGGCATGACGCTTGCCGGCATCACCGGCGAAATCGTCGCAGCCCTGATGACCGGCAGGACGCCGCCGGTGGACGTCGCTCCGTTCCGGCCGGACCGCTTCTAGCCGGACCGCTTCTAGCCAGACCGCTTCTAGAAGGTGACGGTGTAGCCGAAGAGTTTCTGGCCGATCGGCGTGAGACTGAACAGCACCAGCACCCCGAAGAAGGCGATCAGCCAAGCGCAGTACCGGTTGACCCGCTGCAGCGCCTCGAGCGTGAAGCGGTGCCGGAAATAGGCGAACGCAATCATCAGCGACAGGAACCAGCCAAACGAGCCAACGAAGACGCCGATGATGAGCGTCCAGGCGCCGCCGATATCGCCCGCGCTCACCACCGCATCCGCGGCGACGAACACCCAGCCGAACGAGAGGATCGTCATCGGGTTGGTGATGGTCAGCGCGAAGGCGGCGGCAAAGTCGCCGGCCATGCCGTCGATGGTGCGGGCGGGCCGGGTGTCTTCCCTCGGCGGATGACGCAGGATCCAGTACG
>JAJFFI010000027.1 GCA_021776755.1 Alphaproteobacteria bacterium
GAAGGCCACAACCGACTCGCCTCCCCACTGCTGTCGATTACTTTCACCCTGATCGCGCTGGCTTGCCTGTTGTCCGGCGAATTCAACCGGCGCGGACAGGTATTGCGCGGACTTATCGCGGGCGGGCTTGTGGGCGCGGTACAGGGACTGAGTTTCGGGCTATTCAGCCTCGCGGCCAAATACCCGATCATGCTGCCGACGCTCTATATCAACGCAATTGTGCCAGCGGCGATTGCGCTCTACTGGCTGATTTACGACCCCCGCATCCAGTTCCGCAAATCCGACGACGGCGGCCGCGGCATGGCCTCGGCGAGCGCGGCGGCATAGGGGGCGGCGATGGAACGCAACACCCGCTCCGCGCTCTCGACCTCGCTGATGGTCTATCTCGGTCGTCAGTTCTTGGCGTCCTTCTTCGGCGTCTTCTTCCTGTTCGTCTGCCTGATCTTCATGATCGACACCATCGAGCTGATGCGCCGCGGCGCGTCCAAGCCCGATGTCACCTTCGGCATCGTGATGGACATGGCGCTCCTCAAGCTGCCTCACATGGCGCAGGAAGTGCTGCCGTTCGTGGCGCTGTTCGGCAGCATGATCGCGTTCTGGCGGCTCAACCGGAACAACGAGCTTGTCGTGATCCGCTCAATCGGGCTCTCGGTCTGGAAGTTCATCCTGCCCGCGCTGCTGGTCGTTTTCGCCCTTGGCGTCTTCAAGGTCACGGTCTTCAATCCGCTGGCGTCGACCATGGCGGCCAAATACGAAGAGCTTGAGAACAAGTATCTTCGCCGACAGTCGAGCGTGCTGACCGTCTCGCGCACCGGGCTCTGGCTCCGCCAGAACGACGGCCGCGGACAGTCCGTCGTGCACGCCCAGTCGGTTTCCGAAGACGGCCTCGAGCTCTACCGCGTGACGATGTTCTTCTACGAGGACGAGGACCGCTTCGTGCGCCGGGCCGATGCGAAGTCCGCGCGGCTGTCCACGGGCGCCTGGACGCTGAAGGACGCCTGGGTCAACGGGCCCGGGCTCACGCCCACCGAGCACAAGACGCTGACGGTGAAGACCGATCTGACGCTCGAGAAAATCCAGGAAAGCTTTGCGTCGCCGGAAACCATCTCGTTCTGGGAGTTGCCGAAGTTTATCCGCATCCTTGAGCAGGCCGGATTCTCGAGCGTGCGGCACAGACTACATCTGCAATCGCTAATTTCCGAGCCGATACTGCTTTGCGCAATGGTGTTGATCGCGGCCGTATTCACGCTTCGGCACAATCGACGCGCGGGAACCGCAATCGCTGTTGCGGGCGGTATCTGTACCGGCTTCGCGCTCTACTTCCTGTCAGACCTGATCTCCGCGCTCGGGCTGTCCAGCAGTATCCCGGTCAGCCTTGCCGCCTGGATCCCAGCGACGGCAAGCATCCTCCTGGGCGTCTCAATGCTCTTCCATCTCGAGGATGGATAACGATGCGCCGGGGGGGATCGACACGGATGACCGCCGTTGCCGCGCTGCTCGCGAGCAGCGCGATGTTGCCCGGCATTGCCGTTGCCGAAATGTCCGGCGCGGGAGATCTCGCCCAGCAGAGCGCCGCGGTGAAGGCCCCGCCCCCGGCAGTCCGGTCCAAGGCAAGTGCAGAACCGCAGGCCTTTTCCGTGGCCGGGTTCCGCACGGATGGCCAGCAGGGCGTCACCCGGGGCACGGACGGCCACAAGGGCGGCGCCAGTGTTTTCAAGGCAAAAGCTAAGAAACGGCCCACAAAAAAATCCAAAAAAGAGAAACTAAAAGGGGCCAATAAGGTCGCAGGCGCCGCTCCGGCTCCGACCGTATCCATCCCAGATAACCGTGCGGCCCGGAGCCGCAAAGCAGGCTCTGTCGCCAATGGTCTGATCAGTCCTCGGCTTGCCCGCACGAAGCTTGACGATACCCGCAAGGCCACGCCGAGTGGGCGCAACGCGGGCGACGCGATGCTGCCCGAAAACGGCTCGGCAGGTTTCTCTTTCTCCAATGCCTTTGCGCCGCAGATTGCTGCCGTGCCGCAGGCCGGCAAGACTCGCGAAAGCGCCCAGGCAACCTCGAAGGCCACCTCGAAGGAAGGGGAAGAGAAAGACGGTCAGACCTTGCGCCCCGGACTGCCGGGTGGCGCCAAGATCGACCGCAAGACGCCGGTTCTCCTGACCGCCGACAAGATGGCCTATGACCGCAATACCGAAGTGGTCACGGCCAGCGGCAATGTCGAAATTTCCCAGGGCGCCCGCATTCTCAAGGCGGACAGCGTTTCCTACAACCAGAAAACCGGCGTGGTGCGCGCCGAGGGCAACATCAGCATCACCGAACCGACCGGCGAAGTCTTCTTCGCCGAGCGCGCCGTGCTGACGAAGGAAATGCGCGAAGGCGTGATCGAAAAGATCCGCGTGCTCATGCAGGACGATGCGCGCGCAGCCGCGACCGGCGCGGTCCGGATCGGCGGCAACACGACAGTAATGAAGAAAGCCGTCTATTCGCCCTGCCGGCTCTGTGAGGAGGATCCGACACGGGCGCCGCTGTGGCAGGTCCGCGCCGACCGCGTCGTGCACGATCAGGAGAAGCGCAACATCGAGTATTTCGATGGCGTGTTGGAGATGTTCGGCATTCCGGTCGCCTACATCCCGTATTTCTACCACCCTGACCCGACCGTTAAGCGCCGCACGGGCCTGCTGCCGCCAATCGTCGGCAGTGACTCGAAGCTCGGCCGGACGCTTCAGATTCCCGTCTATCTGAACATCGCGCCCGACCTCGATGCGACAGTCGCCCCGGTGTTCCTTACGAACGACGTCCCCGTCGCCGCCGGCGAAATCCGCTACCGCTTCGAAGGCGGCGAGCTCAACTTCCAGGGCAGCTATACCCGGCCCAAGCGGATCGACGATTCCGGCAATACCCGATCCGAACGGGTCAACCGGGGGCACATCAACGCCTACGGCCGGCTCGACATCGACGAGAACTGGCGCGCGGGCTTCGACACCTCGCTCGCGACCGACCGGACCTACCTGCGGCGCTACAATTTTGTGCCGGGGAACATCTTCGCGAACTCCACGTCTTTCCAGACCGACGAAGTGCTGATCAGCCGCGGTTTTGTTGAGGGATTCGAGGGCCGGCAATACGCATCGGCCGAGGCGTTCTACTTCCAGAACCAGCGCGACGGTATCCGGCAGTCCCAAACACCCTTTATCGCCCCGGAACTGAACTACAACTTCATCGCCGACCCGCTGCCGAACGGCAGCCGCTGGAGCGTCGATCTGAATTTCCTCGATCTGCACCGCACCCAGGGCACCGACAGCCGCCGCCTTTCGGGAATCTTCGGATGGGAAATGCCATATGTCGGGCGGCTCGGCGATATCTACCGCATCCGGGCCCGCGTGCAGTCGGATCTTTATTGGGTCAACGAGGTCACGCGGAACGACAGCTCGCAGACTTTCAACGGCATCAAGGGCAGGATCTTCCCGCAGGCTTCGCTCGACTGGCGCATGCCGTTCGTCAAGGACTACGGCAACGTCCGGCATATCTTTGAACCGCGCGTGGCTCTTGTGATCGGCCCCAACGGACAAAACTCGAGCGCGATCCCGAACGAAGACAGTCTGGATTTCGAATTCGACGACACCAACCTGTTCCAGTTGAACCGTTTCCCGGGACGCGACCGGGTCGATGGCGGCAAACGGATCGTCTACGGCATTTCGAACGCGTTCTATGGCAACGCCGGCGGCAAGAGCGAATTCTTCTTCGGACAGAGCTTCAGCTCCCGCGAGAACTCCACGTTCGGTGCGGGTTCGGGGCTCGCCGGCGAGATCTCCGATGTGGTCGGAAGGATCCACCTGAATCCCGCAAAATATCTCGATCTGCTGTACCGATTCAGGATTGATGCGGAATCGCTGGATCCTCGGCGCCATGAAGTGTTCGTGAGTGCCGGTCCCGAGTCGGTTCGGCTGACAACGACGTATCTCTTTGCAGCGCCTAGCGTTGGCAGCTCGGAGTTCGGCGAACGCGAGGAAGTGAGCGCGGCACTCTCGGTCAAGGTCCACAAATATTGGACCGTTAATGCGACCACTATTTATGACATCGATGCGTCCGAATCACTCCGGCACTCAGGCGGCTTCATCTATGAGGACGAGTGCTTCAAACTGGACGTGAATGTTGCCCGCAATTTCACATCGGGCGCGGATTTTGGAGGCTCGACCGAGGTCTTCTTCCAGATGACCTTCAAATCGCTCGGTGAAGTGCGCGGCAGCAGGTAACACGCCTGGTCACTTCACTCGCCCGGGCGCCGGCATACGATCGACACCCGGGGAAACTGCCGGAAGTGCCGCATTTCCGCCGTGTTTGGTTGTTTGCGTGAACCCGACGGCAACGCTATAACGACGCGTTTCCGCAAATTCGATTTTCCCATTCTCACGCCCGGTCTCTCGAGCATGAAAAAGCTTGTCCTACTTGCCGCCGCCGCCCTGATCGCGACCACGGCCCCTGCCCTGGCTCAGAAAAAGAAACCTGCCGCGCCCCAAGGCACGCAGCGCATCGCCGCCGTCGTAAATGACGACGTGATCTCGATCCGCGACCTGATCGCGCGCTTGAAGGTCATCATCGTGACCTCAGGGGTGCCCGACTCGCTCGAAACCCGCAAGCGGCTGGCCCCGCAGGTCCTGCGGACACTGATTGACGAGACCCTGCAGGTCCAGGAAGCCCGGCGCCTGAACGTCAAGGTTACCAAGGCCGAGGTCGAGACTGCCTGGAAAGGCCTTGAAAAACAAAACAAAATGCCCCCCGGCGGGCTTGAGCGCTTCCTCCGCCAGAAGAAAATTCCGAAAGAGACGATCGAGCGTCAGATGCACGCCGCCATTCTCTGGTCGAAGGTTGTGCGCCAGCGTGTCCGGCCCCGAATCCGGATCGGCGACGAGGAAGTCTCGGATGTCATCGAGCAGATCGAGGCTGGCGCCAGTCTGGACCAGTACCGGTTCCTTGAAATCTATCTTCCAGTCGACAATCCCGATCAGGAAAAGCAGGTTCTCGACAACGCCAACCGGATGGCGGCGCAGATCCGCCGCGGGGCGAACTTCCAGGTGCTGGCGCGGCAGTTTTCCAAGAGCGAGACGTCGCGGGTTGGCGGCGACACCGGATATGTCAGCAGCGCGCAGATCAATCCGGACCTTCTGAAAGCGCTTGAAAAGATGCGCCCCCGGACGATGGCCGGCCCGATCAAGACTGTGACGGGCTACTACATCCTGGCATTGCTCGACCGCAGGCGGCAGGGCTCGACCGGCAAGGCGGCCACGGTGGCGTGGCGGGCGGTGTCCTTCGATGCCGGCGGTGAGGAAGCCAAGGCTGCAGCAGCCGAGCGTGAGGCCAAGGCGCTGGCGGCAAGTGCCAAGAGCTGTGCCGACCTCGGATCGCTTGCCAAGAAACACGGCGGCAAGGCCGGGCCGATCCAGAAAAGCACGGTTTCCAAGCTCACCGGAGATGCCGGTATTGCATTGAAAACGTTGGGAAAAAATGCGGTCAGTGCACCTCTCAAGTCGGGTGACAAGGTTCAGGTCCTGATGGTCTGCGAACGTACAAAGGGGGGCAACACGCCGTCCCGTGCCCAGATCCTGAATGTACTTGCCCGCGAGCAGATCAACATTCAGGTTCGCCGCTACATGCGTGACCTTCGCCAGGGCGCCTTCGTGGACATTCGCGTCTGATGGCATCGCCTCACGCGCCCCGATAACAACGGCGGGCCTGTGACATTGCCCAATTCCGGCACCTTCGATGATCGACCCGCGAGACGGCTGGACCGGCCGCTTGCCGTAACCATGGGTGAGCCCGCCGGTATTGGCGGTGAGATCGCCCTGATGGCCTGGCGTGAGACGCACGACCAGGCTGCGGCACGACCGTTCTTTGTAATCGACGCTCCCGACCGCCTGCGCACTATCGCAAAACGCGCCGGGATTTCCGCCGAGATTTCTGAAATTGGCGCGCCAAGCGACGCTAACGATTTGTTTTCGAAGGCACTTCCCGTACTTCCGCACGGCGTCCCGGTCGATGTTCCGCCAGGCGCACCGGACCCGGCCAATGTGTCCGCTGTTCTCAATTCGATCGAACGCGCCGTAGATTTCTGCCTGACCGGTGAAGCGCAAGCCGTCGTGACCACCCCCGTCCACAAGGCCGTCCTCATGGAAGCCGGCTTCAATCACCCGGGCCAGACC
>JAJFFI010000261.1 GCA_021776755.1 Alphaproteobacteria bacterium
TCGAGTCCGGGGATCAGCGTCTCGCCGCCATCGAGGCCGAAGCGCTTGGTGCCGGTGTATTTCTTGTCGAGAAAACCTTCGAATCCCTCGGCGCGCACGATGCTCTCGAGGATGGCGATCTGGCCGCGCTCGGTGAATTCAGTCTGGTTGTGCGCGTCCTCGATGCGCTCCTGCACCCAGGCCTTCTGATCCGGCTCCTGGATATGCATGAACTCGACGCCGATATGGCCGCAATAGGTCTCGCGGCAGCGCTCGACGATCTTTCGCAGCGTCGCGGTCTCGAAACCGAGCACGTTGTCGATGAAGATTTCGCGATCGTAGTCGGCTTCGGTGAAGCCGTAGGACTTCGGATCGAGCTCGGGGTGCTCCTCGCGCTCGTTCAGGCCGAGCGGGTCGAGGTCGGCCTCGAGATGGCCGCGAACCCTGTAGCTCCGGATCAGCATCAGCGCGCGAATTGAATCGAGCGTGGCCGCGCGCACGTGTTTCGGATCGGCGCCCTTGCCGGCGGGCGCGGCACCGGGCTTGCCCTTCGGAACATCCGGCAAATAGCCGAGCGAGGTGAAGAGATCGCCGTCGCGGTAAATGTGCTCTTCTGGCGGGGTCCACGATGGCCCTTCGGTATCGCCGAGGATGTCTTCGGCGCTGTCCTTCATTTCCTCGAAGAACGTCCGCCAGTCGCTGTCGACCGATCCCGGATCGTCCTGAAAACGGGCGTAGAGCCCTGACAGGAATGCCGCGTTATGGCCGGCCAGGAAGCTGCTGTTTTCGGTGTCGCTGCTCATCGCATCTCTTCCGTGCCGCCTCGCGCCCGCCCCCTGGCCGGCAGCCAGGCGTCAGTTCAATTGGCCCAGGGAATGAATGGAGCGATGACGCATCAGGCCTTCATCGCCTCAAGCATCGTATCGCCCAGTTTGGCAGGAGAGTCAGAAACATGGATACCGGCGCTCCGCATGGCGTCGATCTTATCCCCGGCACCGCCCTTGCCGCCAGAGATGATCGCACCGGCATGACCCATGCGCCGTCCCGGAGGCGCGGTGACGCCGGCAATAAACCCGGCAACCGGCTTCTTGACCTTGGACGCCTTCAGGAACTCGGCAGCGTCTTCCTCGGCCGACCCGCCGATCTCGCCGATCATGATGATGCCTTCGGTCTCGTCGTCGCCAAGGAACAATTCGAGGCAGTCGATAAAGTTGGTGCCGTTCACCGGGTCGCCGCCGATGCCGATGCAGGTCGACTGGCCGAGTCCCGCCGCCGTGGTCTGGCCGACGGCTTCATAGGTCAGCGTGCCCGAACGCGAGACCACGCCGATCTTGCCGCGCTTGTGGATGTGCCCCGGCATGATGCCGATTTTGCATTCGTCGGGCGTGATGACGCCCGGGCAGTTAGGCCCGACGAGCCGCGTGCCGGAATTGCCGAGCGCGCGCTTGACCTCGACCATGTCGAGCACCGGAATGCCCTCGGTGATGCAGACCACGAGCTCAAGCCCGGCATCGATCGCCTCGAGAATCGCGTCCCCCGCGAACGGCGGCGGCACGTAGATCACGGAGGCGTTGGCGCCGGTCTTCTCGCGCGCCTCTGCCACCGTGTCGAAGACCGGGAGATCGAGATGTTCGGTGCCGCCTTTGCCCGGGGTAACGCCGCCGACCATCTTGGTGCCGTAG
Organism: Alphaproteobacteria bacterium; assembly: GCA_021776755.1. Lineage (GTDB taxonomy): Bacteria > Pseudomonadota > Alphaproteobacteria > JAJFFI01 > JAJFFI01 > JAJFFI01. Next base: position 1,662 of record JAJFFI010000261.1, read on the forward strand.
GCGATCGCCTGCTCGGAATGGAAGGTGCCCTGGCTGCCAGTGAAACCCTGGCAGATGACCTTGGTGTCCTTGTTGACGAGAACGGCCATTACGCAGCCTCCTTCACGGCCTTGACCACCTTCTCGGCGGCGTCTGCGAGATTGTCGGCGGAGATGATGGGGAGGCCGGAATCGGCCATGATCTGCTTGCCGAGATCGACGTTGGTGCCTTCGAGCCGCACGACCAGAGGCACATGCAGGCTGACTTCGCGGGCGGCCGCGACCACGCCCTCGGCGATGACGTCGCAGCGCATGATGCCGCCGAAAATGTTCACCAGGATGCCCTCGACGTTGGCGTCGGACAGGATGATCTTGAACGCCGTCGTGACGCGTTCCTTGGTGGCACCGCCACCGACATCGAGGAAGTTCGCCGGGTCGCCGCCATAGAGCTTGATGATGTCCATGGTCGCCATCGCGAGACCCGCACCGTTGACCATGCAGCCGATCTGGCCGTCGAGCTTGATGTAGTTGAGGTCGTGTTTGGCGGCCTCGAGCTCGGCCGGATCCTCTTCATCCTCGTCGCGCATTTCCTCGACGTCCGCGTGCCGGTAGAGCGCGTTGTCGTCGAAGTTCATCTTGGCGTCGAGCGCGATGACATCGCCGTCGCCGGTGACGACCAGCGGATTGATCTCGACGAGGCTCGCATCGAGCTCGGTGTAGGCCTTGTACATCGCCATGAGGAACTTGACGCAGGACTTGACCTGCCCGCCTTCCAGGCCGAGGCCGAAGGCGATCTTGCGGGCATGGAATCCTTGCATGCCGGTTACCGGGTCGATCGCGACCTTGACGATCTTCTCCGGCGTTTTCTCGGCGACTTCTTCGATATCCATGCCGCCTTCGGTCGACGCCATGAAGGTGATGCGCGAGGTTTCGCGGTCGAGCAACACGGAGAGATAGAGCTCGCGCTTGATGTCCATGCCTTCCTCGACATAGATACGCTTGACCTCCTTGCCGTCCTCGCCAGTCTGCTTGGTGACGAGCACCTGGCCGATCATCGCGGCGGCGTTCTCCTTCACCTCGTCGATCGACTTCGAGACCCGGACACCGCCCTTGCCGTCGGGATCGTTCTTGAACCGGCCGGCACCGCGCCCCCCCGCATGGATCTGCGACTTCACGACCCAGATCTTGCCGCCTAGATCGTTGGCGACCTTGACCGCTTCCTCGGGCGTATAGGCGACGCCGCCCCGCGGCACCGCGACCCCGAACTTCTTCAGGAGGATCTTGCCCTGGTACTCATGGATGTTCATGGATGTCCCTTCCGAACGCGGCAAATGGCAGCACCGGCCCCCAATGAGGGCCGGCGGCAGCGATCAACCTACAACTTCTTCATGATTTTCTTGGTGGCGTCGATCAGGCCCTTCACGGCGCCGACCGAGTCGTTGAACGCCTTCTTCTCGTCGCGGTCGAGCTTGATCTCGACGATCCGCTCGACGCCCTTGGCGCCGATCACGACCGGCACGCCGACGTAGATGTTCTTCTGGCCGTACTCGCCATTGAGCCAGGCGGCGCACGGCAGCACGCGCTTCTTGTCGCGAAGGTAGGATTCGGCCATTGAGATCGCGGCCGACGCCGGCGCATAGAAGGCCGAGCCCGTCTTGAGCAGGCCGACGATTTCGGCGCCGCCGTCGCGGGTGCGCTTGACGATCTTGTTGATCGCGGTCTTCGAGGTCCACTTCATCTTGATGAGATCGGGCACCGGAATGCCGGCAACCGTCGAGTAGCGGATCAGCGGCACCATCGTGTCGCCATGGCCGCCCAGGACGAAGGCGGTGACGTCCTCGACCGAGACCTTGAATTCGTCGGCGAGGAAATAGCGGAAGCGCGCGCTGTCGAGGACACCCGCCATGCCGACCACCATGTGATGCGGCAGACCAGAAACTTCGCGGAGTGCCCAGACCATCGCATCCAGCGGATTGGTGATGCAGATGACGAAGGCTTTCGGCGCGTGTTTCTTGATGCCCTCGCCGACCGATTTCATGACCTTGGCGTTGGTCTCGATCAGGTCGTCGCGGCTCATGCCGGGCTTGCGTGGCACACCGGCAGTGACAATCACCACGTCCGCGCCCTTGATTGCCGCATAATCGTTCGCGCCCGAATAGGCCGCATCGAAGCCCTCCACGGGTGACATTTCCGCCAGATCGAGGCCCTTGCCTTGCGGAATGCCTTCGGCGATGTCGAATAGAACCACGTCGCCGAGTTCCTTGAGACCGGCGAGCAATGCAAGTGTGCCGCCGATCTGACCCGCGCCGATCAGCGCGATCTTGTTTCGTGCCATCAAATCCCCCGAAACGGAGTTGGGCAGGCGGCCAAACGGGCGTTTTCCGCACTGCAATGAAACCTTTTGGTGAGTAGCGCGATTCCCGCGACAGGGCAAGAGGAAGGCCGGAATCCGGCGCCCTCAGGGTAACCCTGACGCGTTCGTACGGCGCGTTTTCTCACCTGTGACGCCGGTCACTGCGCGGCCCGGCGGTTTCGGGCATCTTCTCCCCATACATACCTCTCTCTCCCTCTCTTCTCTTGCTCCCGCCGGGTTGCCAACCCCGGCGGGAGTTTCCTTTTGCGGCCCTCCTTGAACACACTGCTCTCACCGGCTAGGCTTTTTCGCAAAGGTTACAGGAGCTTGAGCGATGACAGATGCAACACCCGACACGGTTCGTGCGCATGTTCCCTTTCTGAATGGAGCCCAGATCGCAGCGTACCACGAGAACGGCTATTTGCTGGTCAAGGGCGGCCTCGATGACGGGCTGCTCGAGCGGATGCGGGAGGCGACAGACCGGTTGGCCGCGAAGACTGCCGGCATGTCGAAATCGGATGGCGTCTTCGACCTTGCGCCCGACCATACGCCCGAGGCGCCGAAGCTGCGGCGCATCTCGGCGCCGACCCAGCTTGACGACGTGTTCTTCGAGGCGGCTTTCGAGTCCCGCATCGGCGACATGGTCGCGGACCTCTTCGGCGGCCCGGCCAAATTCTATCACGCCAAGATCAACTTCAAGCAGCCCGGCAACCACAGCGCCGTCGTGCAATGGCACCAGGACTGGCCCCACTTCCCGCACACCAATTCCGACATGCTGGCGATCAGCATTCCCTACTACGCGCGCACCCGCGAGAACGGCTGCATCGCGTTCGTCGACGGCAGCCACCGGCGCGGGCCGCTCAGCATCTGGGAAGACGGCGCCTACGTCTTTACCTGCGAACACGACATGCAGCCGGGCGACATCGAGACCGCGACCTATGTCACGTGCGAGGCAGGCGACGTGCTGCTGCACCACGGGCTGACGGTGCATGGCTCCGAGCCGAACCGGACCGGCGAGGAGGTCGTTACCTTCACCGCGCAATACGCCGCCGCCGATGCCTTCGCCTACACGGCGCCCGTGATCGACAGTCGGCACCGCACCTGGATGGTGCGCGGCGCGCCCGCAAAACGCGCCCGGCTCGAGGCGATGGACGTGGAACTGCCGCCCGACTTCTCGGCCGGCTATACGTCGCTGTTCTCGAACCAGGACAAGGCTGAAGCGAGCCGCGTCGGAAAAGCCTCCTGACGTGGCGCTTGGCTACGACATCATTGTCCACGGCAACAGCCTGAGCTTTCGCGGCGGATACTTCGCGCTGGCCAACGCAACGCTGGTGACGACGCCGGACGGGCCGGTCCTGTTCGACACCGGGCATTACTGCAACCGGCCGGGGTTGCTGCAGGGTCTCGCGGCAAACGGCATGACGCCGGGCGACGTGAAGGCGGTTTTCCTGTCGCACCTGCATTTCGATCACTGCAACAACATCGACCTGTTCCCGCAGGCGCGGGTCTACGTCAGCAAGCGGGAATGGGAGTATGCGAAGCACCCGCACGAGGACGATATGTTCGTGCCCTGGCTGATCCACGAGCAGCTGCAGAAACACGAGGTCGAGTTCCTCGACGGCGAGACGGGGATCACCGGCGGATTGCGCGCCATCCCCGCCCCGGGCCACACGCCGGGCAGCTTTGCGCTGGTCCTCGACGACACACCGAACGGCCGGGTGGTGCTGGCGGGCGACGCCATCAAGTTCGCCAAGGAGGCGCTGGACCGGCGCTCCAGCATGGTGTTCGACACGGATGCTGCGAGCCGCGCCAGTATCGAGAATATCCTGAACATCGCCGACCG
>JAJFFI010000262.1 GCA_021776755.1 Alphaproteobacteria bacterium
CCACGGGCGGTTCGACCTACAACATCGGCCAGATCGCCGAGGGCGAGCTCGACTTCGGCGTGGCGCAGTCCGACTGGCAGTACCATGCCTACAACTGCACCAAGGAGTTCGCCGACAAGGTCAAATGCTTCAAGGATCTGCGGGCCGTGTTCTCGGTGCATCCCGAGCCGTTCCAGATCATCGTCCGCGAGGACTCCGGCATCAAGACCTTCAAGGATCTGAAGGGCAAGCGCGTCAACATCGGCAACCCGGGCTCCGGCCAGCGTGGCACGATGGAAGTGCTGATGGCCGCCTACGGCATGAAGACCAGTGACTTCAAGCAGGCCACCGAGCTGACCTCCACCGAGCAGGCCGCCGCACTGTGCGACGGCAAGATCGATGCCTTCGGCTACACCGTTGGTGTGCCGAATGCCGGTGTCGCCCAGGCGACCGATGGCTGTGGCGCAAAGATCATCTCGCTGAACACGGATGTCGAGAAGGGCCTGGTCTCGAAGTATCCGTACTACGCCTTCACGACGATTCCGAAGGGCACCTACAAGACGTCCGACACCGATGTCACCACCTTCGGCGTGATGGCGACCTTCGTCACCAGCGCGAAGACCGATGACGATGTCGTCTATTCGGTCGTCAAGGCTGTCATGGAGAACATCGAGGACTTCCAGAAGCTGCATCCGGCCTTTGCGAACCTCGATCCGAAGAAGATGAAGACTGACGGCAATGGGGCGCCGCTGCATCCGGGTGCCGAGAAGTACTATAAAGAAAAAGGCCTGTAGGGGTTTAACCCTGCGGATTTGGCCGGCGTCTGCCGGTTTGCGCTTGCGGGCGCCGGCCATTTTTTCAATTTTGAAATTCTATATTTGTTGCGGGATCACGTTAGGCGCGAGGGGAAACGATGGCTGGCGAAAACGAACAATCAGTCGACGATCTGAAGGTCGACGAGGCCGAACTCAGTAAGGCACTCGAGGATATCGAATACACCGGGCGGAACATGGGCCCGAAACTGGCCATGGTGGTCGCGGTTGTCGCGGTGGCGTGGGCGCTGTTCCAGATCTGGATTGCGTCGCCGATGCCATCGGCGCTGATTCTGGCGGATGTCCAGAAGCGAGCGATCCATCTCGGTTTCGCCCTGCTGCTTGGCTATCTCGTTTTTCCGGCCACCCGTTCGGCGGGCGAAAAAGGGATCGCCTGGTACGACATTGTGCTCGCCCTCATTGCATCGGGCTGTGCGCTTTATCTGTTCGTCAACTACAGCGGCCTCGTGTCGCGCCGGGGCGTGCTTTGGGAGCCCGGCGGATTCCCGGTTGAACTGATCATCGGCGGCGTCGGCATCGTCCTGCTGCTCGAGGCGACACGCCGCAGTATCGGTCTGCCGCTTGTCATCGTCGCATTGGTGTTCCTGCTATACTCGTTGTTGGGGCAGCAGGTCGGCTATACCGTCAGCTTTATCGGCCTGGCCCTCTGTCTTGCCGGCTTCTTCATGTTCCAGAAGAAGCACATGGTGCTCGCGGGCGTTCTGGTCGTTCTGGGACTGCTCCTGGTGCTGTACGGAATTTTCGGGGTCTTTGTACAAGATCTCCTTGCGCACAAGGGCGTCTCGCTCAATCGCCTGGTCGGCTACCAGTGGCTCGGCCAGGAAGCCATCTTTGGCATCCCGATCGACGTCTCGGTCGACTTCGTGTTCCTGTTCGTGCTGTTCGGCGCGATGCTCGACAAGGCGGGCGCGGGGCAATACTTCCTCGATCTCGCCTTCGCCATGGTCGGCAGGTACCGGGGCGGTCCGGCGAAAGCCGCCGTGCTGGCATCCGGCATGACCGGCCTGATCTCGGGCTCGTCGATCGCCAACGTGGCGACAACCGGCGTGTTCACGATCCCGGTCATGATTCGAACGGGGCTGCCCGCGGTAAAGGCGGGCGCGATCGAGGTCGCGGCCTCCACCAATGGCCAGATCATGCCGCCGATCATGGGTGCGGCCGCCTTCATCATGGCCGAATTGATCGGCATCCAGTACACGGAGGTCGTCATCGCGGCGACCATTCCGGCGGTCATCAGCTACATGGCGCTGCTCTACATCTCGCATCTCGAGGCATTGAAGCTGGGTCTGAAAGGCCTGCCGAAATCCGAAGTGCCGCTGTTCTTCAAGACGCTGATGAGCGGCCTTCACTTCATCATTCCAATCATCGTCCTCGTCTATCTGCTGATGGCCGAGCAATGGACCGCCAGTTCGTCGGTGTTCTATGCCATCGCCTGGCTGATCCTGACAATGATCGGCATGCGGTTCTGGCCCGAAGACTGGGACAAGAACAAGCTGTTCATCCCGTTCTCGGTGCCGGTGCTGATCGCGACCGCGCTTCGCTGGGCGGTGGGCCTGGATGCAATTAACGCGACGGTCTGGGGACTGCTTGCGACGGTCGCCCTCGTCGCCGGGCTGTTCGTCGTGCGCCAGATGCACAACAAGGATGGACTCGCCGAGATCAAGCTCAGCCTGAAGGACATCGTCGAAGGCTTTGTTGCGGGCTCGCGCAACATGATCAACCTCGGCATCGCCGTAGCGTCGGCCGGCATCATCGTCGGTGCGGTCGGCTCGACCGGCCTCAACAACGCGCTGGTCGGCATCGTCGAGGTGATCTCGGGCGGCAACGTCTATATCCTGCTGTTCATGACCGCGGTGCTCTGCCTCGTGCTGGGCATGGGCCTGCCGACGACGGCGAACTATCTCGTCGTGGCGTCCCTGCTTGCGGGTGTGCTGGTAGAGCTGGGCCAGGCTGCCGGCCTCGTGCTGCCGCTGATCGCGGTGCACATGTTCGTCTTCTACTACGGGCTCATGGCCGACTCGACACCACCGGTCTGTCTAGCGGCCTTCGCGGCGGCGGCCATATCACGCGCTGATCCACTGCAAACCGGCGTTCAGTCGTTCATGTACGATATCCGAACGGCGATCCTGCCCTTTGTCTTCATCTTCAACACCGAGTTGTTGTTGATCGGGGTCGACAGCTGGTGGCACGGGATAATGATATTCGTGGTGTCGCTAACAGCAATACTCGCCTTCAGTTCTGCGACGCAGGGCTGGCTAGTTGTGAAAACGCGATGGTACGAGGTGATAGCATTGCTGGTCGTGACGCTGGCGCTGTTCCGGCCGGGATTCTTCATGGATCTGGTCTATCCACCGTATCAGGATGTGGATCCTGCCAAGGTGATCGCCGGCGAGCTCAAGGTGCCGAAAGACACCACTGTTCGCTTCCATGTGACGCGGGAGACCAACTACGGCGACCGTCTGCGGCTCAACCTCCTGAAGGCGCCCGAGGACGGGGTTTCGCTGAAAGACGGCTACGGGCTCGAGCTCGAGCAGATCGATGGCCGGTACGTGGTCAAGGACGTCGCGTTCAACAGCCAGGCCGAGAAATTCAAGATGGCCAGCGGCGATGTCTTGACCAAGGTCGACTACGAGAAGAGCGGTCTGCCCGACAAGAAGTGGGTCTATCCGCTCGGACTTCTCTTGCTGGGCTTGATCATCGCCGGCCAGCTTGCCCGGCGGCGGAAAGATCCCAAGCCGGAACGCGAGGAAGCGACCCAGGGAACCTGACGGAAAGAAGGAGAACGAAAATGTATTCGCATGTCCTGCTGACCGTCGATCTGACGGCTGAAAAACCGGGCCGGAAGGCCCTGCCCGTGGCGCTCAAACTGTGCGAGGCGTTCGAGGCGAAGCTCACGATACTCAACGTGGTGCCGAGCTTTGAGTCGCCGACCGTAAGCCAGTATTTTCCCGCGGGGTCCGAAGCGAAAATCATCGATGCGGCACGCGCCGAATTGGAGAAGTTCGCGGAAAGCAATGTGCCCAAGGGCCAGACGTCGGAAACCCATATAGCGCTGGGAACGATCTATGACGAGATCATCAAGTTCGCCAATCGTGCGGACGTCGATCTGATCGTCATGGGCGCCCACACCCCGCGGGGTGCGGACTACCTGCTTGGCCCCAATGCCGCACGGGTCGTGCGCCATTCCGGGAAGTCGGTGATGGTCGCCCGCGACTGATCCGTCCCTGGAGACTTGTGACGCAAGAAAAACGGGCGCTCCTGGCGGGGCGCCCGTTGATCTTTGCAGGTAGGGACGTGGCTAGTTCTTCTTGCGGAACTCCGCCGGCACGAACAGCATCGAGTCCTTCTCGGCGGCAAGGCCGAGGTGGCACTCGTAGCAGAAGTTCATGGCGGCACTGCCCTTGCCCTTGGTGATCCCGGCGACGGTGCCGTCGGGCATGACCATTGTGTATTTCCAGTCGCCGCTGACCTTGTTCCAGCCGGCATCCATCTTTTCCATGATGAACAGCGGCCCGATCGCAACCTTGCCGTCGGCCTGCACCTGGAAGCTGTCCTTCACCAGCGTCGCGCCGGGCAGCATGGCGTTCGCCTTGTCGAACTTGGCGTAGTTGAATGCACTCTTGCCGTCGACGTAATTATTGACGTAGCGGTTGCCATGGGTCGCCGACGTGTAGGGCACCGTGTTGACGGTTTTCCATTCGGCGTAGGTCTTGGCGGTCTCGATGCCTGATTTCGCGTAAGCCGCCTTCATTTCCTCCATCAGGCACTTGTAGGCCTCTGCCGCCTCGCACTTGTTGATCTCGGCAGACCCCGCGCCGCCGCAGGCTCCGCACGCGCCGCATTTCGCTTTCGCGCCACATGCGCCGCATTTCGCTTTCTTGGCACCGCAGGCACCGCATTTGGCTTTCGCGCCACATGCGCCGCATTTCGCTTTCTTGGCACCGCAGGCACCGCATTTTGCTTTCGCACCGCAAGCACCGCATTTCGACTTCGCCCCGCACTGGGCCGATGCCTTCTGCAGACGGGGCACGACGCATGTCGCACTGACCGCCGAAGCCGCGCCGCAGGGACCGCACGCCCCACAGGTTTTCTTCGCGCCACAGGCCCCGCATTTGGCCTTCGCACCGCAGGCGCCACATTTGGCCTTCGCGCCGCAGGCACCGCATTTGGCTTTCGCACCGCACGCGCCGCATTTTTTCTTGCCGGCGCAGGAAGCGATCTGCACGGGGTGTGTCCCCGATGCCGACCGCGCGCGCGGGTTCTCGTTGACGATCGACCGCAGCGCCTCGACCGAAACCGCGGCGCCGGGCGACCCTGCCTGTGACGCGGCTGCGTCCGCGCGGGCCGATTGCGGCGCCCATGTAATCATTGCGCCACCGAGGGCAACACCAAGCCCGAGCATCGCCGGCACCACGGCGCCGGAGAGCAATCTGTCTTTCGATCTTTGTGTTTTGCCTGAAGTCATGATTTTCGATGGCATGTGGCCGCTCCCGTGATTTCATCAACTTGAGGAGCAGCCTACGCCCGTACCCGGTCACGAGCGTTCACGTATCTGTGAGGTATGCCCATTCTCACCGGAATGTGACCGGATTTACCGCCCATGCGGTGGCGCAGCCCGGCAAGGCGCTCCAATATTGGTGTCATGAAGACGCGGGTATTCAGCGCCGCCGCCGCGGCCAGTTTCCTCATCATCGCCGGGTTGAGTTCCGGAAGCCTCGGAGCCGGACCGGAGGCGCCCGAAGTCGTGCGCGTGCCGGCCGGCGCGTTCATCGAAGGCTCGGACCGCGCCGAGCGGGAATATGCATACCGCATCGACGAGCAGGCCTATGGCCACAGCACGACGCGGAAGCAGAAATGGTACGAGAACGAGCCGCCGCGCCGGCAAGCGACGCTGCCCGAATTTCATATCATGAAGACGCTGGTCACGAACGAGATGTATGCGGCGTTCCTGGCCGCGACCGGACACCCGCCGCCGGACGTCGACCGCGCGACCTGGGAAGGCTATGGCCTGATCCATCCGTACAAGCGATCCCGGAAATTCGCCTGGACGGACGGCAAGATCCCGGCCGGACGCGAAACGCATCCCGTGGTGATGGTGTCCTGGCACGACGCGCGGGCCTATGCGGCGTGGCTCTCGAACACGACCGGACAAACCTGGCGGCTCCCGGACGAACAGCTGTCGGAAAAGGCTTGCCGTGGTACTGACGGGCGCTACTTTCCCTGGGGCAATACCTACGAGCCAAAGCGCCTGAACAGCCATGACGCCGGTCCCTTCGAGACCGTGCCGGTGGCCCGCTACCCGGAAGGTGCGAGCCCCTACGGCGTGCTGGACGCGACCGGCCAGGTGTTTGAATGGACGAGTGCCGCGAACCCCGACCGGCCCGGGCGCTATATGGTCCGGACCGGGTCGTGGGACGACAAGGGCTGCGGTATCTGCCGGTGCGCCGCCAGGCACTCCCGCCCGGAGAACATCAAGCATATACTGGTCGGGTTCCGGCTGGTCCGGGGCGTGAAATAGAATGGCGAACGCAGTGGAGCAGCAACACGACATGCCGGATGCGAGCGATACAGGGGTGGGCGAAATGGAGGTCGGCCCCGCGATCCGCCCGATTGATTTCACGGCGTGGAGCCGGGAAGACCTCGAACGCATGTGGGAGGCCGGGCTCGACGTCATCGAATGCCACCGGGCGCTGGCGAAAACCGGCGACAACATCGTGGGCGAACTGCTCAAGCTCTACGATGACTTTGTCGAGTGGGACCACTACCCGGAGGGCGATATCTGGGATCATCATTCCCACGCGCAGTTTTACTATCACGCCCACCCGCCGGAAGAGCGCCCCGGCGAACATGGTCACTTCCACACTTTTCTCCGCCCCAAGGGCATGCCCGAGGGAATGACCTGGGCGCCCCTGGATGATGCGGAAAAGCCGGAAGGCGACAACGACGCGCTCTGTCACCTGATCGCAATCTCGATGGACGACCGCGGTTTCCCGCGCGCGTTCTTCACGGTGAACCGCTGGGTCACGGGCGACTGGTGGTATGCCGGCGAGGATGTCGTCCAGCTTATTGAGCGGTTCGAGGTCGATACAGTGCATCCGTCCTGGCCGGTGAACCGCTGGATCACGGGCATGTTCCGGCTGTTCCGCCCGCAGCTCGAGGAGCTTATCCGCGAGCGCGACCGCACGATCGCGGCGTGGCGGAAGGCGCATCCCGGGGTCAATGTCTTTGACGATCACGCGCTTGAGGTGACGTCGGAATTCCCGATCAGCATTGATGAACAGATGGCGTCGATCCAGGCAGCGCTTGAGGCGAAGGGTTAGCCGGACCAGGGTTCGGTGGGCAACTCGCGCTTGAGCCAGCCCGGCGCGTTGCCATTGCCGAGCATGCCTTCGGAAATATCGACGATATTGGCGAAGCCCTTGCTCTCGAGAAACCGCCGGGCGCGATTCGAGCGGACACCGGAGGCGCAGATCACGGCGATCCGCCGGCCCTTGTCACCGTCAACGGCCGCGAGCAGCTTGCGGTAAAAGCCTTCGAGGCCTTGCGCGTCGTGGATCGTCACCGGCTTTGCATTTTTTGGAATGCCGGTCGCCTGCCACTCCTGTTTCGAGCGTACATCGACGATCAGCAGCTCGCCCGCCTGTGCCTTTGCCCAGGCCGCGTCGGCGTCCAGGGTCGTGTCCGCAACACCGGCGGCGGGTGCGACGACTGCAAAAATGATTGCGAAGACAAAATAGCGAAGCATGGATTTCCTTTCCCGAGCGCTGTGGAGAGGATAGGTCGCGGTCTCCCGCGCGGCAAATCAACTGGCAGTGAGTTGCCCGGTCTCAAGCCAGCGCGCGGTGCGGAGCAGCGCTCCATCGCGGCCCTTCCGGCCGACCAGTTGAATGCCCAGCGGCAGGCCGTTTTGAGTCTTGCGTAGCGGCAGGGAAACTGCCGGCGTGCCGCAGAAGGTCCAGAGTGCACAGAAGACCGGGTCGCCGGTAGCCTCGAGTCCCAGCGGCGCGGGACCGGTCGTGGCGGGTGTCAGGATTGCGTCGAAGTTGGCGAAAATCTCGTCCAGGGCGGCGTTGTATTCCGAGGCTTGTGCGCGAGCGTCAGCGTAGGCATCGCTGCTGATTTTCCGGCCGACGGCGATGATCTCGCGGAGTTTCGGGCTCAGACTGTCTGTGTGCTCCGCTTCCAGTGCCCCAAGATTGCGGGCGACATCGGCAAGCATCACGGTTCGGTGGTGGTCGATACAATCGTCGAAGATCGGTGGCAGGTCGACAGTGCTGCATTGGCCGCCGAGCGCAGCGGCGCAACTTGCTAGAGTCTCTTGCGTGCCCGGCTCTGCCTGATCCCACATCGGCGTCCGCACGAACGCAAAGCGCGGCGGGGCCGGCGGCTCGGCAAGCGTGTCGGGCAGGACGGGATTGCCGGATACCGCGTTTGTGTCCGGGTCGCGCGTGTCGGGCCCGCTCATCGCGTCGGCAACGAGCGCGCAATCGGCCACCGTGCTGGCAAAGACGCCGATGGTGTCCAGCGTATGAGAAAGGATGAGACCGCCGTGGCGCGGAATGCGGCCGTGGCTCGGCTTGTAGCCGGTGACGCCGCAGAAGGCGGCGGGGCGGATCATCGAGCCCGCCGTCTGGCTGCCGATGGCGGCAGACACCATACCGGCGGCGACCGCCGCGGCCGAGCCGCTGGAGGATCCGCCGGGGGTATGCGCCGGGTTGTGCGGGTTGCGTGTCTTGCCGGGTGTATAGAGGGCAAATTCGGTGGACACCGTTTTCCCCATGATGACCGCGCCCGCAGCGCGCAGTCGCTCGACCGCCGCTCCGTCTTCGGCCGGGCGATGGCCGTCAAACACCGAAGAGCCATAGCCGGTCGGCATGTCGGCGGTGTCGAAGATGTCCTTGACGCCGACCGGCACGCCGTTGAGCGGGCCAGGGCTGGTGCCGCTCGCCCGGCGGCGGCGGTCGGCTGCCTTGGCTTGAGTGCGGGCGAGGTCCGGGTCGAGCCAAGTCCAGGCCTGCACGCTGTCCTCGCGATCCGCGATGGCGGCGAGGCAGGTCTCGACCAGGTCGACCGACGAGAGGTCGCCCGCCTGCAGCTTTCGGCTGGCCTCGAGGGCGGACAACGGTTCAGGCCGGCGCATCGATCATTGATAGACTTGCTGTGGCAGCCACAGGATGAGCTTCGGAAAGATAATGCAGAGCGCGAGGCCCACGGCCTGCAGGATCAGGAACGGGACGGCCGAGCGGAAGATGACGCCCATGCCGATCTCCGGGGGCGCCACGCTTTTCAGATAGAACAACGCGTAGCCAAAGGGTGGCGACAGGAACGACATCTGCATGTTCACCATGTAGACGACGCCGAACCATAATTGGAGCGCCTCCTTTGCCTTGTCCGGATCGGAGATCCCCGCGGTTGGCCCGGCAAAGCCCAGCTGACCGTCGAAATCGAGGCCGAGCATCACCGGGTCGAAAATCGGCACGGCGAGCAGCAGGATGCCGACCCAGTCGAGGAACATGCCGAGGATGACCAGGATGA
>JAJFFI010000263.1 GCA_021776755.1 Alphaproteobacteria bacterium
CAGGGCCAGGCCGGGTGCGCCAGTGGATGGACGCCTACGGCGACCCCCGGAAGCCCGGCGCCAAGCCCGAAGACATGGTCGACTGGATCGAGCACATCCCGTTCGACGAGACCCGCGCCTATGTCATGCGGGTGATCGAGAACGTGATGGTGTATCGCTGGAAGCTCGGCGAGGCGCCGCTGGTGCCGGAGACGATGGACGAGATGTTCCGCCCGCTCCCGAACGCGAACCGGGCACTGGTTGCGGGCGCTGCCGTGGGCTCGAAGGGTGGAATCAAGCCCGGCACCGCGGCCGCGGCCCAGAAACGGCGGACGGTTGCGCAACTGGCGCAGGCCCCGAGCCTGCCGCCCGTTAAAAGCCCGATCCTGCTCGAGGCAACCCGCAAGATTCTCGTCCGCCCGGGCACCAAGGCCGCCCGCGCCGCCGCCAAGGCCCAGGTGACCGACCGACCGAATCCAAATCCCCTCCGGGGCAAGCGCGCCTGGCCGTCGCCGCCGAAGCGGAACACACCGCTCGCGCAGTCTTCCTTCAACAAGACCAAGGATACCGGCAACAAGACCAAGGATACCGGCGGCGAGAAAAAGCCATCCGGGGGCCAGGCCGCCGAAAAGCCGGGCGTGGCACTCAAGAGCCCGACCGCGCCGCCCGACAACGCCGAGCCCGGCGACGGACCGGTGGCGCAGCAGAAAGAGGCTGAGGCTGCGAAGAAAACCGGCGAAGCGGCGGAAAATGCCGGGACCGCTGCTGCCGGCTTCCCGAAAGGACCAGTGACGGTGACCGCGAGCAAGGCCGCGAAGAAGGCCGGCAAGAAGCCCCAGATCGCGGCCCTGCCCAGGAAGAAGCCCGACGGCAGCGGGGGCGAGGGCAAGGACAGCAAGTCCGGCGAGCCGAAGCCCAAACCGAAGGTCACGAGCGTTCCGCGGCCGAATCCGCTGCGCAAGAGCAGGCGCAATCCGGATATTTCTGCCGTGCGCTCGGGCGACAGCACCTGGCCCGCGCAGGTTGCCGGCAACTGACACGCGGCGCCTTTCCGTGCTCCTGCAGCGGCCTCTCTCCGGGTGTGCGAAAACCCTGATTTCAGTGTTTTTTCAACGGCCTCTTTGAAATGAGCTGCTGTTTTCGATAGACTGCTGGCGAATGAGAGGGCCACCCGCGGGAAGGTCCGTACAGGTGGGGTGCATTCAGCTTGAGGCCGCTGAAAATTTCAACGGCGATTGAAAGACCGGACGCAAATGTGACCGCGTACAAGTGATGGCGCATCTCTCAGGGGTTTTCACGTAAGGACAGGCAGAAATGGATTGGCAGCGCGCCTTCGAGGCTCCGTCGTGGCGTGGCATCACCGTTTTTCGGTGCCGGTTTCCGGGACAGATGATCCCGGCGGCGGCATCTGCGTTCGCGCTGGCGGCATTCGCAGCGGTGGCGATCCCGGCTGGCGGCGCGCACGCCCAGGAGGCAAAGCCCGCGGAAAAGAGCGGAACGGCCGCGGCCAAGAAAGCAGGCACCAAAAAGCCCGCGACCATGAAGCCTGAGCCGAAGAAGGCTGAGACGAAGAAACCTGACACCAAGAAAGCAGCGTCGAAGAAAGCGGCTTCGAAGAAATCTGCGGCCGAATCGGGCGCCGCAAGTGCTGCCGGGCTGACGCACGCGGATGCCGAGTTGTTCGCCAAGGCCTTCGCGCTCCGCAACCGGGGGCAGGCGACCGAAGCGCTGGCGCTGGCGAAAACCGGCAAGAGCCCGCTACTGAAGAAGGTTATGTACTGGTTCTATCTGGTGTCCGGCACGCCTGCCGTGACCTACCATGACATTGACGGCTTTCTTTCCGAGAACCCGCACTGGCCACTCGACTACTTGTTGCGCCGCCAAGCCGAAAGCCGCCTGCCCGCGACTTGGGACGATGCCAGGTTGCTGCGCTATTTCGGCGCCAATCCGCCGGACGGCGTCTGGGGGGTGAGCCGCTACGCCAAGGTGCTCACCAAGCTCGGGCGCAAGGAGGAAGGCGACCGCATGCTGCGCGACATGTGGGTGACCGAGCGTTTCCGCGGCAAGCGCGGCAGAGCGAATCAAACGCTTTTCCTGGGCATGAACAAGTCGCGGCTGCGGAACGAGGACCACTTCGCGCGCGCCGGGTACCTGCTGTGGCACCGCCGTACCCGCGAGTTGAAGCAGATGCTGTCGCTGCTCGACAAGGATGACCGCAAGGTGATCGACGCCTTTGCGAAGGTCGTGCGCAAACGAGGACGCCCGGGGCTTTCCGGACTGAAGAAAACGCTCGCCAGGCTGCCGAAAAAGCACCGGGACCACGAACTCGTGAAATTCCTGCAGGCCTACTGGCACCTCCGCAACAACAGCGACGAAGCGGCGATCGCGTTGATGATGGAGACACCGTCCAGCGAGGACGCCGCCGCCCGCTGGTGGGATGAGCGGGGCATCATGATGCGCCGCCTGATCCTGCGCCAGAAATACGATACCGCCTATGAAATCGTGAAACGCCACGGCCTCAAGAAAGGCGAGCTCTACGCCGAGGCCGAGTTCTTCGCCGGCTGGATCGCGCTGCGGTTTCAGAAGAAGCCGGAGGTCGCGCTTGAACATTTCCGGACGCTGTATTCGCGGGTGAAATACCCGATCAGCATCGCGCGGGCAGCCTATTGGTCCGGCCGGGCGATGGACGCGATGAAAAAGAAGGAAGCCGAGGGATGGTACCGCCATGCCGCCGAGCATTCCGGCACCTATTATGGCCAGCTCGCCGCGATCCGCCTCGGTGGCACATTCAAGGCGCCCGAAGCCCCCGCGATATCGCCTGCCGAGCATAAGGCTTTCGAAGCCAAGGAACTCGTGCGCGCGGCCCGGCTGATGAAACAGGCCGGCGCCACCGATGGCCAGGTGCGGATTTTCGTTTTCGAGCTCTACAAGAACGCACTCACCGCGCACGAACGCTCGATGGCCTCCGCGCTGGCGCTCGAGCTTGGCGACCGCAAGATCGCGATCTCAATCGGCAAGCTCTCGATCCAGAAGGGCGACGCGTTTGTCCCGAGCGCCTATCCGATGCTCGCCTTTAAGCCCGACCACAAGAAGACCCTTGAGCCGGAGTCGCCGTATCTGCTGGGCCTGATCCGCCAAGAGAGCATGTTCGACCCGAAGGCCAAGAGCTGGGTCGGCGCCCGGGGCTTGATGCAGTTGAT
>JAJFFI010000264.1 GCA_021776755.1 Alphaproteobacteria bacterium
GTGCCTTGTTCTGCCTTTTCTTTCGATTCGCGCTGATTCGGCCAGATTCGCCTCCTCAGAGGAGCGATCATGAACAGAGGCCGAAAATTAACGAACAGTTAACCATGATTAAGCAACGGTAAACGCTGTCTCCAGACAGGAGATAAGGTCTCTTAGTCGCGCCGTCCGCGATGGCGGAGAAAATCGGCCTACCTTCCGGTTGTTCCGGGGCGGCACCGCCCTATACTCCCCGCCACTTTCGACCCAGAGGAGCCATGAATGGCTGAAACACGTTTTGACGTCGCCGGCATCGGGAATGCAATTGTCGATGTGCTTGCCCGCCGCACCGACGACTTTCTCGCCGAGAACGAGCTGGTCAAGGGGACCATGTCGTTGATCGACGCCGATGCCGCGGATGCGGTTTACGGGGCGCTTGGCGACAGCGTCGAAATTTCCGGCGGATCGGCGGCAAACTCGATGGCCGGCGTCGCCTCGCTCGGCGGCGACGCGGCATTTATCGGCAAGGTGCGCGATGACGATCTCGGCGATGCCTTCGCCAGGGATATCCGGGATATCGGGGTGCACTACGAGACCGAGGCGGCAAAATCCGGGGCCGGCACGGCGCGTTGCCTGATCGTCGTCACGCCGGATGCCCAGCGGACGATGCAAACCTATCTCGGCGCGAGCCAGGACCTCGACCCTGGTGATATCGACCCCGAAATCGTAAAGGGCGCCGCGATTACCTACCTTGAGGGGTACCTCTTCGATCCGCCGCTGGCCAAGGAGGCTTTCGTCAAGGCATCGGAGATCGCCCACGGCGCGGGCCGCCGGGTTGCCCTGACCCTGTCGGACCAGTTCTGTGTCGACCGGCACCGGGAAGATTTTCGCAAGCTGGTCGAAGGCCACGTGGATATTCTGTTCGCCAATGAGTCTGAAATCATGTCGCTTTACGAGGTTTCGTCCTTCGACGACGCGCTGCAGGCCGTGCACGGCAAATGCGACATTGCGGCCTTGACGCGCAGCGAAAAAGGCTCGGTTCTGCTCCATGGCGCGGGCGAAGTGCATGTGATCGATGCCGCCCCCGTCGACAAGGTGGTCGACACGACCGGCGCAGGCGATCTCTATGCTGCGGGTGTTCTGTTCGGCCTCACCAACGGATACGACCTGGCACGGGCCGGGCGCATCGGGTCGGTTGCGGCCGCCGAGGTGATCGGCCACATGGGCGCGCGCCCGTTGACCCTGTTGCGCGACCTGATCGGCAGCATCTGAGGCCCTCGCGTTCGGGCACGCGTTCGGGGGCTCCGGTCCTCACTCCGCCAAACCAACCCCTTCATGCGGTCACAGTTCCACAATAGCGTGCCGCCCGTAAACTCGACACCCGGGAGACAGCCTTGGCCGAAACCGAAAAACAATCGTGGCAAGAAAGTTTTGCGATCTATTTCTCGGGCCGGGTGCTGGCGATGTTCTTTCTCGGCTTCTCGGCCGGACTGCCGCTCATTCTCGTATTCAGTACGCTCTCGGCCTGGCTGCGCGACGTCGGTGTAACGCGCACCGCGATCGGGTTTTTCTCCTGGGTCGCGCTTGCCTATTCGATCAAGGTCTTCTGGTCGCCGCTGGTAGACCAGGTGCGCCTTCCAGTCTTGCACAAGCTGCTGGGGCGCCGTCGCAGCTGGATGCTGCTGACGCAAGTCATCGTCGCGTGCGGACTTGCAGGCATGGCGCTCACCGACCCGGTGTCGAGCACCTGGACAATGGCGGTGTTCGCCGTGCTGGCCGCCTTCGCCTCCGCAACCCAGGATATCGCGATCGACGCCTGGCGGATCGAGGCAGCCCCCGAAGACATGCAGGGGGCGATGGCCGGCGCCTATCAGGCGGGCTACATGGTTGCGATCAAGATCATCGGCGGTGCGGTCGTACTTTATGTTGCGCAATACGCGAGCTGGACGACGAGCTATCTGATCATGGCTGGGCTCATGGGCGTGGGCTTTATCACCGTTCTGCTGATCCACGAACCGGAGTCCCATAAGCAATTGCACGAAGAGCTCAGCCACGGAATCGCCGTCGCCCGCGAGAAAGCCGAAGGCGTGCCGCGCGGGCTGGTTTACGCCGCAACCTGGTTTATGGGGGCGATCGTCGGGCCGTTCGCCGATTTCTTCAAACGTAACGGCTGGGTGGCCATTTTCATCCTCCTGTTTGTGGCAACCTTCCGGCTCTCCGATATCACCCTCGGGGTCATGGCCAACCCGTTCTACATCGATCTGGGCTTCTCGAAAGCCGATATCGCGACCGCCACCAAAGTCGTCGGTCTCTGGGTCGCTATCGGCGGCGCGGTGATTGGCGGGGTGCTGGTGGCCAGATATGGAGTCATGAAATCGCTCATCTTATCCTGTTTCCTTCTTACTGGAACAAATCTTCTATTTGCGCTGCTGGCATTCCTGAAAGTAAGCAACTTCTGGGCTTTGACGGTGGCCGTGAGTGCAGACACATTTGCGTTCGGAATCTCGGGATCGGCGTTCATCGCCTACCTCTCGTCGCTGACCAGCGTCTCCTATACCGCGACGCAATACGCGCTCTTCAGCTCCCTCATGCTCTTGCCCGGCAAGCTGCTGGCTGGTTTTTCCGGAGTGATTGTCGACGCAACCAGCTATGTCGTCTTCTTTCTGTATGCGTCGGTGCTCGGCATCCCGTCGATCATGCTTGTTTTTACCCTCGTCTGGCTCGAGAGGGCCGGACACCTCAAGCGTCAGAGCCGCAATGACGGCGAAAGCGAAGCACCAGAGTCCGAACCCGACCGCCAGAAAGCCGCCCCGCGCCCGGCGGGGTAACGCCGCGCCTAACTGGCATTGACGCCTGTTCTGGCCTTCGTCATTGTGCCGCGACTTACGAAAAACCAGCGCGCAAGACGCGGATTGTTTGCCGGACAAGGGGTAGGGAAATGCTGATCGGGTGCCCGAAGGAAATCAAGACGCTGGAATTCCGTGTCGGTCTGGTGCCGGCCAGTGTGCGGGAGCTGCTGCATCACGGCCATGACGTGCTGATGGAGACGGGTGCCGGCGAAGGCATTGGATTTGGCGACGCGGTCTATGAAGCCGCAGGCGCCAAGATCGCGCCGACCGCCGAAGCGGTGTTCGAAAAATCCGAAATGGTCATCAAGGTGAAAGAGCCCCAGGCCAGCGAGTGCAAGATGCTGGGCGAGGGCCAGGTGCTGTTTACTTACCTGCATCTGGCACCTGATCGCGAACAGACCCAGGGTCTGATCGACTCGGGTTGCACGGCAATCGCCTATGAGACCGTTACCGATCCGCGCGGCGGGCTGCCGCTGCTTGGACCGATGAGCGAGGTTGCCGGACGCATGTCGGTCCAGGTCGGCGCGCATTGTCTTGAGAAAGAGCAAGGCGGCGCGGGCATTCTGCTCGGCGGCGTGCCCGGCGTGACGGCGGCCAAGGTGACGATCATCGGCGGCGGCGTGTCGGGAACCAACGCCGCCCGCATGGCGATGGGCATGGAGGCCAAGGTAACCGTCATCGACAAGTCGGTCCGTCGACTGAACGAGCTCGACATGACCTTCGGGCGAGAGCTCAACACGATCTATTCGACGGTCGACTCGATTGAGGAATATGTCGCCAACGCCGATCTGGTCATCGGCGCGGTACTGGTGCCGGGTGCCGCGGCGCCAAAGCTCGTGACACGCAACATGGTCAAGAGAATGCGGCCGGGCTCCGTGATGGTGGACATCGCCATCGACCAAGGCGGCTGTTTCGAAACCAGCAAGCCCACCAGCCACGCCGATCCGACCTACATCGTTGACGACGTGGTGCATTATTGCGTGACCAACATGCCGGGCGCGGTGCCGCGGACGTCGGCGTTCGCGTTGAACAACGTCACGTTGCCGTTCGCCGTAGCCCTTGCGAACAAAGGCGTTCGCAAGGCCCTCGAGGACGATCCCCATCTTCGCGACGGGCTCAACATCCACAAAGGCAAGGTCACCTACAAGGCCGTCGCTGAAGATCAGGCCCTCGATTATACCCCGCCGGCAGACGCGCTTGCGGCCTGACGGCGCGGGGTAACCACTGGAAGGACGTCAGCATGCTGCTCGACAAGATCCCCATCGGCAAGAAGCCGCCCTGGGACGTGAATGTGATCATCGAGATTCCGCTTGGCGGCGATCCAATCAAGTACGAGGTCGACAAGGCCTCCGGCGCCCTGTTCGTCGACCGGCTCCTCCACACGTCGATGCGCTACCCGTGCAATTACGGGTTTATCCCTCATACCAAGTCTGACGACGGCGATCCCGTCGATGTGCTGGTCGTCGGCCGCAGCCCTGTCGCTGTCGGCTCGGTCATGCGCTCGCGCCCGATCGGCGTGTTGCTGATGGAAGACGAGGCTGGGCAGGATGAAAAAATCCTCGCCGTGCCGCACGACAGCCTGTTTCCCTATTACAAGGAAGTCTCATCCTATCGCGGGCTGCCCGAGATCCTGCTCGAACAGATTGCCCACTTCTTTGCCCACTACAAGGATCTCGAGAAAGAGAAATGGGTAAAGGTCGCGGGCTGGGGCGAAGCCGATGAGGCGTGCAAGCTGATCGAACTCGCGATAGAGGCCGAGGCAAACGCGAAGGACTAGTGCGGCGGGCGGTCGTTGAGCGCGTAACCTGCCGAACGCACCGTGCGGATCAGGTCCGGCTTGTCGCCTTCGTTCAAGGCACGGCGCAAGCGCCGGATATGAACGTCGACAGTTCTGGGCTCGATATGAATATCGCGGCCCCAGACGATATCGAGCAGCTGGTCGCGTGAGTATACCCGGCCGGCATTTTCCATCAGGTGACGCAGCAACCGGTACTCGGTCGGCCCGAGATGGATCGGCTCGCCGTCCCGCGACACCCGGAACGACGCGAGGTCCATTGCGACGCCGCCGAATTCCAGTATCTCGTCCGCGAGCGCCGGGCGAATGCGCCGCAGCACGGCCCGGATTCGCGCTGTCAGCTCGGTCGGGCTGAACGGCTTGGTGACGTAATCGTCGGCCCCGGCCTCAAGCCCCCGCACCCGGTCGGCCTCCTCACCGCGCGCGGTGAGCATGATGATCGGCAGGTTGCGGGTTTCCTTGTTGCGGCGTACCTGGCGGCAGACCTCAATGCCGGAGAACTTCGGCAGCATCCAGTCGAGCACCAGAAGGTCCGGCCCGTTCTCTTCGATGGACAGCAAAGCTTCCTCGCCATCGCTGGCGGCAAGAACGTCAAACCCGGCAGCTTCCAAGTTGTACCGGACCATATCGGTGATGTCCGGGTCGTCCTCGGCGATCAGGATTTGGGCGCTCATACAAGAAATCCGATCCTATAGGGGAGACATTCTGCCGAAAAATGGTGATCTAAAGCCAATCGTCAAAGTTTCCGCCTTCGCCCATATGGTGGGGGCGGTCGACGTCCGGCGGCAGGGCATCCCTCAAGCGGGTGCCCTTGACCAGGAAATGAATGGTCTCGGCGATGTTGGTTGCGTGGTCGCCGATCCGCTCGATGTTTTTCGCGACGAAGAGCAGATGCGTGCACGGTGAGATGTTCCGCGGGTCTTCCATCATGTAGGTGAGGAGCTCCCGGAACAGGCTTGTGTACATGTCATCGACATCCGAATCCCGCAACCAGACCGCGACGGCCTTGTCGGAGTCACGCTCGAGAAAGGCGTCCAGCACGTCCTTGATCATCTCCTGGGCAATCATCGCCATTCGCGGAATGGTCTTCAGCGGCTTCACTGGCGGTGTGCGCGACAGGATGATGGCGCGCTTGGCGGCATTCGTTGCGTAGTCCGCGATCCGCTCGACATCGCTCGAAATCTTCAGCGCGGCGACGATCTCGCGCAGGTCGAGCGCCATTGGCTGGCGCAGGGCGAGCACCCTGATGCACATCTCGTTGATGTCTTCTTCCAGACGGTCGATCTCGTCGTCCTTCTGAATGACCTCCTGCGCCAGATCGACGTCGCGGTCTTTCAGCGCCCGGATGGCATCGGCAAGCTGCGCCTCCGCCATGCCGCCCATGTGCGACACTGTGCTTGCAACGCGCTGCAATTCTTCGTCATAGGCTGTGACGATATGTTCGGCGACCATGTGTGCTCCTGTTCGGGCCCGGCGTGCGGAAAATCACTCAGCCGAAACGGCCGGTGATGTAGCCTTGGGTTTTCTCGTTCGTCGGGTTCGTGAAGATCTGGTCCGTGTCCCCGGTCTCGATCAATTTGCCGAGGTGGAAAAACGCGGTCCGCTGTGACACGCGCGCGGCTTGCTGCATCGAGTGGGTCACGATCACGATCGTGTAGTTCTCGCGAAGCTCGTCCATCAGTTCCTCGATCCGGGCGGTCGCGATGGGGTCGAGCGCCGAGCAGGGCTCGTCCATCAGGATCACCTCGGGGCTCACTGCGATTGCTCGCGCGATACAAAGCCGCTGCTGCTGACCGCCGGACAATCCCGTGCCAGGCTCATCGAGCCGGTCTTCCACTTCCTTGAGGAGGCCGGCTTTTTCGAGGCTGGTCATGACGATCTCCTCAAGCTGCGCCTTGTTCGATGCAAGTCCGTGGATCTTCGCACCATAGGCGACGTTGTCGAAGATCGACTTCGGGAACGGGTTGGGTTTCTGGAACACCATGCCGACCCGCGCCCGCAACTGCACGACATCCACATTCGGATGATAGATGTCGTCGCCGTCGAGGAGGATCTCACCCTCGACCCTCGCAGTGTCGATGATGTCGTTCATGCGGTTCAGGCAGCGCAGGAACGTGGACTTGCCGCAACCGGACGGGCCGATCAGCGCGGTAACCTCGTTTTCCCGGACATCGAGGTCAACGGAATCGAGCGCCTGCTTGTTGCCGTAGTAGACGTTGACGTTGCGCACGCTGATCTTCGGCGCCGCCTGTGCCGGCGCCGGTTCGGCGGAACGTTCGGTTTGCTCGACTGGTCTATCCATCACGTCATCCATTATATCCCTCCCGCGGCTACCAGCGGCGTTCGAATTTCTTGCGCAGCAAGACGGCCAGCGCATTCATGATAACGAGGAACGCCAACAGCACCATGGTTGCCGCCGAGGTTTTCTCGAGAAAGGCTCGTTCCGGGCTGTCTGCCCAGAGATAAATCTGCACCGGCAGGACCGTCGCCGGATCGTTGAAACCGCCTGGAATGTCCACGATGAAGGCCACCATGCCGATCATCAGCAGCGGCGCGGTTTCGCCGAGCGCGCGCGCCATGCCGATGATGGTGCCGGTCAGGATGCCGGGCATGGCCAGCGGCAGGACGTGGTTCATGACGGTTTGCATCTTTGAAGCGCCGACCCCGAGGGCCGCCTCGCGGATCGAGGGGGGCACCGCCTGTATCGCGGCGCGGCCGGCGATGATCACCGTCGGCAGCGTCATCAGTGCGAGCACCATGCCGCCCACCAGCGGTGCCGAACGCGGCAGACCTGCGACGTTCAGGAAGACGGCCAGGCCCAATAGCCCGAAGACGATGCTCGGCACGGCCGCAAGGTTGTTGATGTTGACCTCGATCAGATCGGTCCACCGGTTCTTCGGCGCGAACTCCTCGAGATAGATCGCTGTCGAAACGCCCAGCGGGAACGCCAGCACGAGTGTCACGATCAATGTCAGGAAAGAGCCCACGACCGCACCCCAGATGCCGGCAAGTTCCGGCTCTCGCGAGTCGCCGGTCGTGAAAAACGGGATATTGAACTTGCTCTCGATCTTCCCGGCCTTGTCGAGCCGGTCGTACCAGTCGATCTGTTTGTCATCGAGCCGCCGCGAGGAGGCCTGTGCGGTCCGGTCGATGAACCCCTTGCGCAGCATGTCGGCGTCATCGGACATTGGGACGTCGACCGTAACCGTCTTGCCGATCAGCGACGGATCGGCAACGACGAGATCGCGCAACTGGTCCGCCGCACCCGGGCTCAGCAGGTCGGTCAGGCTGCGCTTGTCGCGGCGGGCGGTGACATCCGGAAACTGAACCCGGATGGCCCGCTTGACGATCCCGCCATAGTTGGCACCCAGCAGGGTGGCCTGGTCCGGTGCGGCCTGGTTCGGCTGAGGGGCACCGAACTCGCCTGGATCTAGGGTGACTTCGAGAGTCAGATAGGTCTGGGTGAATGCCGAGTATCCGCGCGACACGATGCTGCCGAGCAGCACGACGAGCGCCGTCAGCGCAAAGATGACCGCGATCAGGCCATAGAGCCGGAACCGCCGCTCCGCCGCATAGCGTTTGCGCGATTGGGCTGTGCCCTTGTAAAGCGGACCCGACCGGACGCTGCTGGGATCGATGCTCGCGTCAGTCATATTTTTCCCTGTAGCGCTGGACCACGCGGAGCGCGATCAGGTTCAGCATCAAGGTGATCACGAAAAGTACCAGGCCGAGCGCAAAGGCGGCCAACGTCTTCGCGCTGTCGAATTCCTGGTCGCCAACCAGCAGGGTCACAATCTGGACCGTTACAGTGGTGACCGCTTCCAGCGGGTTGGCGGTCAGGTTTGCGGCAAGGCCCGCTGCCATCACGACGATCATGGTCTCGCCGATCGCGCGCGAAACCGCCAGCAGCACAGCGCCGACGATGCCCGGCAAGGCGGCCGGCAGGATGACATGCCGGATCGTTTCGGACGGCGTGGCGCCCATCCCGAGCGATCCTTCGCGGAGACTTTGCGGAACCGCGTTGATGACATCGTCCGAGAGCGACGACACGAAGGGAATGATCATGATGCCCATGACCATGCCCGCGGCGAGTGCGCTTTCAGACGCGACGTCGAGGCCGATGCCCTCACCGAACCCCCGGATCGCGGGGGCGACGATCAATGCCGCGAAGAATCCGTAGACGACAGTCGGGATGCCCGCGAGGATCTCCATCACCGGTTTGATGATGGCGCGCGCCCGGCGGCTTGCGTATTCGGCGAGATAGATGGCCGAGAAAAGCCCGATCGGCACCGCAACGATCATGGCGATGCCGGTAATCAGCAGTGTGCCCGCCATGACCGGGATCATGCCGAATGCACCGGTCGCGCCGACCTGGTCCTTGCGGATGGCGGTCTGTGGACTCCACTCGAGGCCGAACAGGAACTCGTGCAGCGGCACTTTCTCGAAGAAGCGGATCGCCTCGAACAACAGCGACAAGACGATACCGATCGTCGTGAGAATGGCGATCAGCGAGCTCAACAGCAAAACGGTCGTGAGGATCTTCTCAACCCGGTTCCGGGCACGGAGTGCCGGCTGGATGCGGCGGTAGCTCAGCAGGAACCCGATCAGTGCGATCGCGAACACGAGCACGGCCGAGGCATAGATCGAAGTGCTCTGCAGCGACTCGTAGTGCGCGACCGCGGCCCGGATATGCGGCTCGGGCGTACTCGCGCGGGCGATGTCGCCGCGCGCCAGATTGCGCACATCGTTCATCAGCAGATTGAGCTTGTCGGCCGACATTCCGCGGACGTCCTCGGGCAATCCCGAGACCACCAGACTCTCGATGATCTTCTGGTCGAAGAACATCCAGGCCCCAAGCACGAGAAGTGCGGGAATGCCGCACCAGAGCGCGACGTAGAAACCGTAGTAGCTGGGAAGCGAATGCAGCGGCCGGCCGACGTCCGCACTCGCGGCCGCCCGATTCCGCCCCATGTAGAAGCTGGACATCAGAAACAGCATCACGACTGCGAGAATGATACCGATGCTCATCTATCCGGTCCTTGCCTGGCGCGCGCGGCGGTCAGGGAGAAATGGCGAAACAAATGAATTCGCAAAACGAAGCGCGGGCGGCCGGAGTGAATATCGCCGACCGCCCGGCGGGTCGTCAGACTTCGAACGCTACATGGCAAGCGGCTTGAGGCCCTGCGCCTCTTCCGCCTGTTTCTTGCGGGCCTCGTCCGGCAGCGGGATCAGGCCTTTCTCGGCCAGATACCCGTCAGGACCCCAGGCTTTCTCGCTGGTGAATTCGGTGATGAACTCCTTGATGCCGGGGATCGAGCCGATGTGAGCATTCTTGACGTAGAAGTAGAGGTCGCGGGAGATCGGGTACTTCTGCTCCGAGATATTCTCGAACGTCGGCGTCACGCCGTCGACGATGCTGCCCTGGATCTTGTCCGCGTTCTGGTCGAGGAAGCTGAAGCCGAAGACGCCGAGCGCATCCGGATTGGCCTCGAGCTTCTGGACGATCAGGTTGTCGTTTTCGCCGGCCTCGACATAAGCGCCATCCTCGCGGATACCGCGGCAGACCGCCTTGTACCGGTCCGTGTCGGTCTTTTTCATTGCCGCGAGTTCCGGGAAGGACTTGCAGCCGCCTTCCATCGCGAGTTCGTTGAAGGCGTCGCGCGTGCCCGAGGTCGGCGGCGGGCCAAGGACCTCGATCTTCACTTTCGGCAGCGACGGGTCGATGTCACTCCACATCTTGTTCGGGTTCGGGACGAGTTTGCCGCCTTCCTTGTTGCCCTCCGGGACGTCCTTGGCGAGCGCCAGGAAGATCTGGCGGAGCGTCAACGACATCTCGGGCGACTTCTTCGAATTGGCGATGACGATCCCGTCATAGCCGACCTTCACCTCGGTAATTTCGGTGATGCCGTTGGCGGCGCAGTTTTCGACCTCGGACTTCTTGATCCGGCGGGATGAGTTGGTGATGTCGGGGTGGCCCGTGCCGATGCCGGCGCAGAACAGCTTGAGCCCGCCGCCCGCGCCCGTGCTCTCGACGACCGGGGTCTTGAATTTGCCCTTGTAGACCTTGCCGTAGTTTTCGGCCACGGCAGTCGAGAACGGGAAGACGGTGGATGACCCAACGATGCGGATCTGGTCGCGGGCGTCTGCCGCAACCGGCGCCAGAATAGCCATAGCCGCGGCAAGTCCGACGAAACTGCCTGCCTTCTTGAACATTCATGCCTCCAAATGGGATAGCCTGGGGAAACTTTTCGAGATCGGACTGGCGGACTGGTTTGATCGTGCGGTTACTGATTGAACCGGCAACCTGGAGCCTCTTGCATTCGGCCGTGCCTCCGGGACGTTCAATGAGACGTCGCTGTCTGGCTCCGGGTTCTCCCGTCCAGGGCGACTGAATTCAAACCGCCAGCCGATGCCGGAACCCTAGGGCGGCATGCTTCCCAAATTACTACGGAAACATGACAGTTGTGTTACAACGCACTCGCCGAGATGTGGAAAAATCTCTTTGTTTATAGAAGCTTATCCATACAAACCAACGCTCTACGGCGACCCCTTCAGACTGCGGTAAAGCCAAGCGCCAAAGCCATAACCGTGACCTCGGTTTCCGGCTCCATCAGGTTTCTTCGGGGGAATTTTTCGTTGGAGAACCTGGCGCAGACTGAAGTGCAGGGAGCTCGAAACAGAAGGTGCTGCCGCTGCCCGGTTCGCTTTCGACGGTGAGCCGGCCGCGGTGCCGGGTCAGGATGTGCTTGACGATCGCAAGCCCGAGGCCGGTGCCGCCGATATCGGGGCTCCGGGCCGGGTCTACCCGGTAGAACCGTTCGGTCAGCCGGGGGACATGGTGCTCGGGGATGCCCGGTCCGTCGTCGATCACGCACACCCGGTATGTGCCGGGCACGCCGCCGGCAGTCGCCTGGACGCGGATCGACACGCCGTCGCCGCCGTACTTGATGGCATTGTCGAAGAGGTTCGAGATCACTTCGGCCATCTGGTCGGGATCGGCGCGGACGAAGGCCCCGCCGCTCATCGACTCGTCGAAGGTGAGCGATATCTCGGCTTGCGCCGCTTTGGCCTGGGGCTCGAACTCGTCAACTACCGAGCGGATCATTGCCACCAGGTCGACGCGTTCGCTCGGCAGCGTGTGCTCCTGCAGTTCAATCGCATTGAGCGATGTCAGGCCTTTCAGGAGCCGCGTCATCCGGCCGGCCTGCCGGTCCATGACCTCGAGGAAGCGGCCGCGGGCGGCGGAGTCTTCAGCGGCCGGCCCCTGCAGTGTGTCGATGAAGCCGATAATGTTGGTCAGTGGCGTCCGCATCTCGTGGCCGAGGTTGGCGATGAAGTCGCGTCGCAGGGTTTCGATCCGTTTGCGTTCGGTGATGTCGTGCAGCACGACGGCTGCCGCAGCTTCGCCACGTCCTCCACCAGGGCGTTGCCCCGCCACAGGGGCCTGCCCTACCGGAAAAAGGCTCGCCATCAGAACCCGTTCGGCCGGCACGGGGATCGTGAACTCGATATGCGCGGCCTCGCCGCCGCTCGCGGACAGAGATTCGAGCCCGCGTCGCAGGGCGGGATTCCGCACAACGCTGCCGATTTCCTGACCGCCGATGCGGCTCCCGAGAAGGTCTCCGGCGGCGCGGTTGGCAAACAGGATGCGATTGTCGGCGTCGGCGATCAGGACGGCGTCCGGCAGGGCGTCGAGCACGCGGGCCTGCAGCGCACGGTCGCGTTCGGCATCGCCCCTGTGCCGTTGCATCACCTCGTGGGCGCGGCGCACCGCGGAAACAAGCTCAGGCATCAAAAGGGATGCCGTTGCGGGCGGCTCCGCACCACGTCCGCTGACCAGGGCCTCGGCATAGGCCCGCATGGCAAGCAATCCCCGCAGAAACGGGCGGGCCAGCACTGCCGACCCCAGCAGAATGCAGGCACCGGCGGCGATGCCGGTCAGCGGCTCGAGCCGCCCCGCGAACACCAGCACGGCGATCACCGCAAGACCTGGCGCTGCCGAGGCAAAGGCGAGCGCAAAAAGTCGGCTGGGCTGAAGCGGGCGCTTGGGCATCGAAAATCGCCGCGGTGTGGAAGGCTATTCTATTGCGTCGTGAGCGGCCAAAGCGGCGAGGTTCACGATGTCGCTTGCCGTGGCACTCATGCTGCTGATCTGGACCGGCTTGCCGAGGCCCTTGAGAATTGGCCCGATCACGGTGCCGCCGCCGAGCTTCTGGAACATCTTGGCTGCGATATTCGCACTGTGAAGATCGGGCATGATCAGCACATTGGCGGGCCCCGACAGACGGCAGAACGGGTACAGTTTCATGATGTCAGGGTCGAGCGCGACCTCCGCAGTCATTTCGCCATCGTATTCAAAATCAACGGCACGGGAGTCGAGCATCGAGACCGCGTTCCGGACTTCCTCGGTGTGCGGGCTCATCGGGTTGCCGAAACTCGAGAAGCTCAGGAAGGCGATCCGCGGTTCGTGCCCGAGCTCACGCGCGGCCGTTGCCGCCTGGGCTGCAATATCGGCAAGCACGACCGCGGACGGCTGCTCGTGCACGGTGGTATCGGCGATGAACACGGTGCGGTTCCGGGTGACGATGATTGAAAGACCGAAGACACGCTGACCCTGCTGGCGGTCGATAACCCGGTTCACATCCTCAAAGCTGACATGAAAGCGCCGCGTCAGGCCGGTGACCATCGCGTCCGCATCGCCCAGCGCAACCATGCAGGCGGCAAATACGTTCCGCCCCTGGTTCACCATTCGCTTGACGTCCCGGTGCAGCAGCCCCTTCCGTTGAAGGCGCTCATAGACGTATTTGGTGTAGCGTTCGTTGTCCTGCGACAGCCGCGCGTTGTGGATCTCGAAGACGCCGGAGTCGGCGATGCCCATTTCCTTCATCGTCTGGAGAATCTGCTCCTCGCGACCGATCAGGATAGGCTTGCCGTAGCCTGCATTGTGGAAGGCGATCGCGGCGCGGATCGTCCGTTCTTCCTCGCCCTCGGCAAACACCACGCGTTGGGGATCGCGGCGTACCTGGTCGAATATCCGTTGCAGGCTTGCCGAGGTGGGGTCAAGCCGCGCCGACAACTCGGCGACATAGGCATCCATGTCGATCACCGGCTTGCGGGCGACACCCGACTTCATCGCGGCTTCCGCGACTGCCGGGGGAACCGCGGATATCAGCCGCGGATCGAACGGCACCGGGATCAGATAATCGGGTCCGTAGCGCAGGCGCTGCCCGGAATAGGCGGCATCGACCTCGTCGGGCACTTCCTCTCGTGCCAGCGCGGCCAGTGCCTCGGCGGCGGCAATTTTCATTTCCTCGTTGATGG
This sequence comes from Alphaproteobacteria bacterium, assembly GCA_021776755.1. GTDB lineage: Bacteria > Pseudomonadota > Alphaproteobacteria > JAJFFI01 > JAJFFI01 > JAJFFI01. The sequence continues at coordinate 13,942 of JAJFFI010000264.1, forward strand.
TCGACGCGCGCACATCGAGTGCGCCCCGGAAGATGTACGGAAAGCCCAGCACGTTGTTGACCTGGTTCGGATAGTCCGACCGTCCAGTCGCGACGATTGCGTCTTCGCGCGCCTCCGCGATGGCTTCGGGCGTGATCTCGGGGTCCGGATTGGCCATCGCGAAAATGATCGGCTTGTCGGCCATCGAGGTGACCATTTCCTGTGTCACCGCGCCCTTCACCGAAAGGCCGAAAAACACGTCGGCGCCCTTCATGGCGTCCTCGAGCGTGCGCGCGTCCGTAACCGCGGCGTGGGCCGACTTCCACTGGTTCATGCCCTCTTCGCGGCCCTGATAGATAACGCCCTTGCTGTCGCACATGATGACTGCGTCGTGCGGCATGCCCATGCTCTTGAGCAGCTCAATGCAGGCGATCGACGCAGCACCTGCGCCGTTCACCACCATGCGCGTGTTTTTCATCGTGCGCCCGGTGAGGTCCAGGGCGTTGATGAGCCCGGCCGCCGCGATGATTGCCGTGCCGTGCTGGTCGTCGTGAAACACCGGGATGTCCATCATTTCGCGCAGTTGCTGCTCGATGATGAAACACTCGGGCGCCTTGATGTCCTCGAGATTGATGCCGCCGAAGGTAGGACCCAGGTAACGCACGGCAGCAATAAATTTCTCGACGTCCCTGGTGTCGACCTCGATATCGATGCCGTCAATATCGGCGAACCGCTTGAAGAGAACGGCCTTGCCTTCCATCACGGGCTTGGAGGCGAGCGCGCCAAGGTCGCCGAGGCCAAGCACGGCGGTGCCGTTTGAAATCACGGCGACGAGATTGCCCTTGGCCGTGTAGTCGTAGGCCGAGTCCGGTTCTTCGGCGATGCGCAGGCAGGGCGCGGCAACGCCAGGCGAATAGGCAAGCGCCAGATCGCGCTGGGTCGTCAGCGGCTTGGTCGGACTGATCTCGATCTTGCCAGGCCGCCCGGAGGCGTGCATCAGCAGGGCTTCTTCGTCGGTGACGTGACTCGACTGATCGCTCATCGGCGGGGGAGTTCCTGGTCTCGCGATTGTTTCAGTCCCGCCGGATGATGACGGGCATTTCTTGTTTATGCGCGGAATGGCCAAAGGTCGACCGAAGCCGCCAGCACCCGGAAACCGGTGTGTACGGAACCATAACAAGGGCCTAGCGACATTCAAACACCATAGCGCCTCTCTCACGCGCATTCGGGATACGCGGCGGATTGTCCGGGCGCACTCGAACCGCACCTCTCCCCTGTGCTAGATTTCCGCGCGTCATCGCCCGTCATTGCGCGATACTGCACCTCACACCATCACGGTCGAGCCGCGGCAGCCATGGACGCCGAAACTCCTGACAACGCAGAGACCCGCGACGGCAAACCCGCGGAAGACGCCGCGCCAGGCAAGCCGACGCCCATGATCGAGCAGTTCCTCGCGATCAAGGCCGCCCATCCTGACGCGCTCCTGTTCTACCGGATGGGCGATTTCTACGAGATGTTCTTCGACGACGCGGTGAAGGCTTCGGCCGCTCTCGACATCACGCTGACAAAGCGCGGCAAGCACGGCGGCGACGATATTCCGATGTGCGGCGTGCCGGTGCATTCCGCCGAAGGTTATCTCTCGCGTCTCATCCGGCGGGGCTTCCGGGTGGCAATCTGCGAACAGGTCGAGAGCCCCGAGGAGGCGAAAAAGCGCGGCGGATCGAAGACCCTCGTGAAGCGCGATGTTGTCCGGGTCGTGACGCCGGGGACCATCACCGAAGAGTCGCTGCTCGAATCGCGCCGCCACAACTATCTGGCGGCGCTCGCCGAGGTCCGGGGTGCACTGGGGCTTGCCTGGGTCGATGTCTCGACCGGCGACTTCCACACCCAGCCGCTCGAGGCGGCGGCACTGGGTGCCGTGCTTGCCCGGCTTGAGCCCGGCGAAATCCTGCTGTCAGAAAAACTCGCCGGTGAGGAAACCCTCCGCCCGCTGTGGTCGGAATGGACTGCTGCGCTGACGCCGATGCCGGGTTCCAGGTTTAACAGCGAGAACGCGAAAAAGCGGCTGGAGGATGCCTTCGATGTCGCGGTCCTCGACGGGTTCGGCGACCTCTCACGTGCCGAGGCGGCCGCCGCGGGTGCGCTGATCGACTACCTGGACCTCACCCAGAAGGGTGAGATGCCGCGTCTGAAGCCGCCCGGGCGAGTGGCCGACGGCGCCGTGATGGAGATTGACGCGGCGACCCGCCGAAACCTCGAACTCACCCGAGCGCTCCAGGGAGGACGGGAGGGGTCGTTGCTCGCCTGCATCGACCGGACCGTAACCGGCGCCGGCGCGCGGCTGCTGGGTGACCGGCTGGCGATGCCCCTGACGGCGCCCGCAGACATATCCGCGCGCCTCGACATGGTGGATTATCTCGTCTCCGAAACTGCGCTTCGCGACGGCCTCCGGGCGACCTTGCGCGAAATGCCGGACATCGAGCGTGCACTGTCACGGCTAACACTGGGCCGGGGCGGTCCCCGTGATCTGGCGGCGGTGCGGGACGGGCTCGTGGCCGGCGGTGCGCTGCAGGCGGCGCTGGCAACCGCCCCGCAAATACCCGAAGGGCTTGCCGCCTGCCGCGACGGTTTCGGCGCGCATGGCGAAATTCTGAAGACCCTCGCCTCAGCTCTCAGGGACGAGCTTCCGTTGCTGGCCCGGGACGGTGGTCTGGTCGCGGCCGGCTATTCCGACGGGCTCGACGAACACCGCAAACTCCGCGATGAAGGCCGGAAGGTCATTGCGGGGATGGAGGCGGATTACCGGAAAACCACGGGCATCAACGGTCTCAAAATCAAGCACAACAATGTGCTGGGCTATTTCGTCGAGGTGACGGATGCCCATGGAGAGACGCTGCGGGGCGACGATAGCTTCATCCATCGCCAGACAATGGCCAAGGCCGTGCGGTTCACGACGGTCGCTCTCTCGGAACTCGAAGACAAGATCGCCCGGGCGGCGGGCAAGGCGCTGGCGCTGGAGCTCGAGATTTTCGAGATATTGCGCCAGGAGGTGCTCGCCCGCGCCGATGTAATCTCCGAAGCCGCCGAGGCGGCGGCCCGGGCCGATATCGCCGCCGGGCTCGCGGCGCTGGCGGTCGAGCGGCGCTATGCCCGCCCGAAGCTGACCGATGGCACCGAGTTCCTGATCGACGGCGGCCGGCATCCGGTTGTCGAAGCCGCGCTGCAGCGGGATAACGCCGACGGCTTTGTGCCGAACGGCTGCGATCTCGGCCCGGAAAAACGTCTCTGGCTCATCACCGGGCCGAACATGGCGGGCAAGAGCACATTCCTCCGCCAGAATGCCCTCATCGCGATCCTTGCCCAGACCGGCAGTTTCGTACCTGCGGAGGCGGCGACCATCGGCGTCATCGACCGGCTGTTCTCGCGGGTCGGCGCGTCCGACGATCTCGCGCGCGGCCGCTCGACGTTTATGGTCGAGATGGTCGAGACCGCGGCGATCCTCAACCAGGCAACCGGGCGCTCCCTCGTAAT